>JBNKRV010000041.1:0-7617 GCA_050296935.1 Marinilabiliaceae bacterium
ACTCTCATGCTTTGCATAAAAAACTGATCTACTTCGTTAAATTTATCGAGCTAGCGAGCTAGCCCTGCAAAATTTACCTTGTATATCAGCCTTTTATGTCAATCTGAATTCTAAAATTTTAATCGAACTCAGGTTATTACAGAGAATATCATTAAGAATAGCTATTTGTTAAATGAATATTTCAACCAACAAAATGTCGCCAATAGAAATCAATAAATTTATTCTTGTTGTTATATCATGTTTGTTACAAACCATAATTACAAAGGTGAGTGCTCAAAACAACATAACAGTAAATCAGCTTCCTATTATGGACAAGCTTCCTTCTAACTCTGTTCATAGAGTTTATGAAGACAAAGAAGGTTATATATGGTTTGGAACTCCGGAAGGGTTATGCAGATATGATGGATACAGAATTAAAACATTTAGATCGGATATTAATTCACCAAATCTTTTAACGTGTAATGAAATATCCTGTATTGCAGAAGATAACAATCATAACCTATGGATAGGAACAAATGAGGGGCTTAATATTTTAAATAAAAACACCTATGAAATAATCCCCCTTCCGAATAAGAATAATAGACACTTGCGTATTAAAGATATTTTAGTGGCTAAAGATAGTACAATATGGGTGGGTGCTGAAAATATTATAGAAAGGTATAATCCGGATTTGTCCATAAGAAATAGGTATTACAACAATCCGGATGACTCAACAAGTATTCCTAAAGGACTTGTAAATGGGCTATTTGAAGATTCGTACAACAACATTTGGTTAACTCTATGGACCAAAGGACTACATAAATACAATAGCATAACGGATAAGTTTATTCCTTTTCCTGAAATTGGAGAAACGAATAATCCATTCAGAATATTTCAGGATAAACAAAATAAATACTGGATTGGAACATGGGATGATGGTCTTTACCTTTTTAATCCTAATTCTAATAATCAAACGCTGTACCATAAGATAAATGTATTTTCTAAGGAAAATAATCGCGAAGAAAAAACCTTTTTTAGCTTCGCACAAGACAATGCTGATGAATATATATGGGTGATGTCATTATTTGGGTTACATGCCTTTAAGTATAATAGCAATGCCGCTATTGAAGAAGTTGATTTAAAAAACACCTTAAAAAAAACCAACAATATTTTTAGTGAAATTATAAAAGATAAAGAAGGTAATTTGTGGATTGGCGCATTTAGCGAAGGGGTTTTTAAAATTAATTTTAATCAACCCATTATTGAAAATTTCCCCATAAATGCCATAAAAAAAGATATTGGTTTAGCTCCCTCATTTACGTCGCTACTGGAAGATAGTGATGGGGATATATGGGTAAATCAAAATAGGTTTGGATTGTGTGTGTATTCTCCAACAAAGAAGGATTTTAAACTCTTTACCGATATAACATCACTTAAACAATTCAAGGATCTGAAGTACATTACCAATATGAATATTTGCGGGAAAAATAATGAAATATGGATATCTAACTCGCAGAATAGTGATATTTTAAGAATTAGAAAAAAGAATGGTAAAATAAAATCAATTGAGCATGACGATTTAAATTCCTTATTTCAATATCCGGGTATTCCACAAGATTTTCACACGGATCAACAAGGTAATATCTGGATAGGTACCAGCTCTTCATTATTTATAAAACAACAATCAAATGATAGTATAAAGCTTGTAAAAAGAAATATAGGTTCTGTTACTGATATTACACAAGATACAAATGATAATATCTGGATTAGTACAAGTGATAAAGGCCTTTTTTCCATAAAAAGACTTACTAATTTAAATTCGCATTATGAAGTGAATAAAATTGAATACGATCATTTTGGAGATCATATTCAATCTCTTGCTGCAGATCATAGTGGAAATATATGTATTGGGACAAAAGAAGGCAGATTATTTTACTATGATTCTTCAAGCAACCAATTTACAGAAAGAACACTTGAATGTGGTTTAAGAGGTGAAGCTATTTTAGATATTTTAATTGATAAGTTTAACCATCTTTGGATTTCAACTTACAAAAATGTTATTGAGTTTAATCCTGAAAATATGGCATCATTTCCATACAACTATTCCGATGACATTCAAGTAAACTCATTTTTAAAGGGATCTAAATTTATTACTAAAGATTCAGAAAGAATTTACTTTGGTGGTAACAGAGGATACTCCTGTTTTAAACCCACTGAAAGATTAAAATTGCCTACTCAACAAACAGAAGTAAAAATAACGGACATTAAAATCCAGAACGAATCAATTTTACAATCAAATAAGCTAAGTAAATATAGTAAGCGAAATAATACGTTAACGCTTTTACCGGAGGATAAGCATATTGAATTTTACTTTTCTGTATTAGATTATAACAACCCTAAAAAAATTAAATATTCTTACAAGTTAAGTGGTATTGATAACGATTGGGTATATGTAAAAAAAGACAGACAATTTGCGGTTTACAGCCAATTAAAAAAGGGGGAATACACCTTATATATAAAAGCAACCGACGCCCACAATCTTTGGAGTAATCAAATCACAAAACTTCATATAATCAGGAAAGCCGCACTGTATGAAACCAATGCTGCTTTTGTTTTTTACATTATTATTATTGCCTCAGTTATTAGCATATTGATATATATAATGCTAAGTAGATTAACCTTACGCAACAAGGTAAAAATGATTCAGTTCGAGAAAAACAAAACGGAAGAACTTACCCAGTTAAAACTTAAATATTTTACCAATATTTCTCACGATTTACTTACTCCATTAACTATTATTTCGTGCTTAATAGATGATATTGAAACAACTTCAAACCAAAAGTTTTCTCAGTTTTCTATTATGAGATCAAATATTGTCAGGTTAAAAAGATTGTTACAGCAAATTTTAGATTTCAGACGGGTTGAAAATGGAAAAATGCAATTACGAATAACCAATGCAGATATAGTTTCTTTCATTAAAGATATTTGTTTCAATCACTTTCTTCCGATATTTAATAAAAAACATATTCATTTTACATTCGATTCTCCACAAAAGGAAATTAAAGCATATTTTGATGCTGATAAGATTGACAAAGTGCTGTTTAATCTATTATCTAATGCTTTTAAATTCACTCCTGAAAATGGAAGCATTTCTATCTCACTATCCAGTAAAAAGGAAAATAATCACTCTTTCTTGTATATAAAAGTGAGCGATTCCGGTATCGGTATAAATTCTCAGAATCTGGATAAGATTTTTACTCGATTTTATTACAATGATACACTAAATGCAAGTGAAACTCATGGCATAGGTTTATCATTAAGTAAGGATTTAATTGAATTACATCATGGGAAAATATCCGTAAAAAGCGAACCTAATATGGGTACAACATTTGAAATAAAAATCCCTATTGATAAAAAAAGTTATTCAATAACTGAAATAGCTACCAACTCATTAATTGGTATTTATGAAAGCTTAACTGAGATAAAAAAAACTGACTATACGAACGATAACTCAACGGAGCAAACTATCTCCCATGCACCATCAGGCATAAATATTTTAGTTGTTGATGATAATTCAGAGCTACTCCAGCTTATGAAACAGCTATTATCACGTTCGTATCATATTTTAACTGCAACTAATGGTTTTGAGGCTATGGAAGTTGTAAAAACAGCAGATATAGATATTATTGTAAGTGATGTGATGATGCCGGAAATGGATGGAATAGAGTTTTGTAAATTGTTAAAAGGTAATATTGAAACCAGCCACATCTCAGTAATTTTACTAACTGCTAAAAATAGTATTAATGATCGAATTGAGTGTTATAATGCCGGTGCAGATGCCTATATCTCGAAACCTTTTGAAATGAAGGTTCTTGAGGCCAGAATAAACAACTTTGTTTCGCATAAACGAGAACAACAAAAGGAATTTAAATCTAATGCTGAAATAAACATATCCTCTCTTGAGTATCCATCTATGGATGAACAGTTTTTAAAAAATGCGGTTGAACTTATTGAAAAGAATCTATCAGAAACTCTATTTGATATAAATAGGTTTGCTGATGAATTAAATTTATCAAAATCATCTCTTTATAGAAAAATAAAAACGATCACTGGACTTGCCCCAGTTGAATTCATCCGTAATATTAAACTAAAACATGCATCTATAATGTTGAAAAAGAACTCAATTTCAATTTCGGAAGTTGCGTATGCAGTTGGTTTTTCCGATCCTAAATATTTTTCCTCATGTTTTAAAGCTGAATTTAACATCACTCCAAGTGAATATCAAAAACAACGAAAGTATAAGGAAAGTGTGAAGGAATAAACTGATTGATGAAAGAGACGTCATTTTGTTCTTTAAGAAGTAAAATTTTGCTGATAGCGGGTCATTAAATGTATTTGCAAGGAACTTAATGGGCAAAAGGACAAGCTTAAAGTATTCTACTCCCTTGCGTACTACAAATGACTTTTCAAAAAACCTATAATTGATTATCTGCACATTGCTGATATCAAATCGATAAATCAACCGTTTTTTTGACCGAAAAAAACTGGAATTCTAATAAAAACTCTCAAGATGAGTTAAGGCAAAGCCTAAATTACTACGATACTTGTAACGCAGTATAAAATGAATAGAATGAAATTATAACGCTAATATCATTGGGATATTAGCGTTATACTAATCCAATAAAAATTTAAGCATACTGGTAATTCTTTGGGATACAATATAAACCTCACCCAAAATAATTTGAATAAGCTGAAGGCATCACACCCGGAAAACCAACACCCCCTGCATAACAAATATTTTTGGGGGATTCAATATGATTTTCTGAATTCACTTCAGTACATATGGTTTTAAAATGAACACGTATTCCATTTTAAATCATTAAAAATTCATGGAACCATGTTCGAATTCCTTTTCTGTACAAATTCTCTCGTATCTTGCTGCTGAACACTTCCTGATGTTGTTATTTTTAAATAGTACGGAGCAGCACTTGCACCTTCTACCTCATGAATAATTAGAGATTCAATACCTTTGATACTCTGAACCTCACAGTCGATTTTAGCAAACACATCTATCAAACCACTACTTCCCGATGAAATTGTAATTGCTTTCTTCCATTCTTTCCCATTCAATGAGATCAAGATATTATTTGTTGCTGATAAATCTATATCCCCTCTTATTCCAAAATAACTCAATGTATACACTTGATTTACGAAGGACTTACATGAATCCATACTTGAAAAGTTCAGTTGATCGTTTATGTAATTTGATAACAATATTCCTGAAAAAGGCTTACTATCTTTATAAGAAGAACTGATATCATCTTCAAAATTCTGCAAAACAGCAGGTTCTCTAAGCATCTGCTTATTCTCCGAATTCATCATCAGCAGACTGGAATCTGCAGGTGTAATCTCCTGTGAAAACAGGGTATAAGGATAATAAATGATCACAAAAAAGAATAGGACCTCAAATAATCGGGTAGTTAATTTAGTTCTTTTCATGAGTTTAAATTTGGTTATCTTCTTTAAAGATAAAAAAACTAAAAGTTCCAGACACGAAAAATAGCTGTTTTTTTATTTAAAATCAATGTTTTAACATTTCAAAATTCTGCAATACACCTAAAACACAATCACAGCTTATAGTAATTTAAATGGATACCTAAAGGGATTAAAAACGTAGGCAAAAATATTTTTTTTGCATTTTTTACACGATAACCATTGTTATTACGACAAATGTCGTATATATTTGTACGACAAGCGTCGTATTAAAAATTTTATTGTATGGAAAAAGTATCACCTACTGCAGCGGAATTGGATATATTAAATATTCTTTGGATCAAAGAACCTCTCACTGTTAAAGAAGTTCACGACCTGATTTGCAAAAGCAAAGATGTTGGCTATACAACGACATTAAAAATAATGCAAAAAATGACTACCAAGGGATTATTACATAGAAAACCCAATGGTAAAAGTCATTTATATTATACAAGTTTTAAAGAAGAAGAAACTAAAGGTAAATTACTAGATCGATTTGTACAATCGGCCTTCGGAGGTTCTGCATCGTCACTTGTGATGCAATTGCTTGGTAACAAAAAAACTACTCAAAAGGAGTTAGATGAGATTAAGCAAATTATAGAACAAATGGAAAACAACCATAAATCCTGATATTATGAATACAATTCAGAGTATTTTTTCACCTGAAATTACCGAGGCATTAGGCTGGACAATTATCCATGCTCTTTGGCAAGGCTTTTTAATACTAACATGTTTACTTATTTTACTAATTATTTTAAGTAAAAACAGTTCACAAGTAAGATATATCATTTCATTTACAGCGTTAATAATCATGTTTGCGTGGTCTGCATCTACATTTGCTAAAGCTTATCAGTATGCCAGAGAAAAACAAGAACTAAAAGTTGCGATTGTAAACAATCCGGACTTTTTAAAAGAACTTACTAAAAAGCAAATAGAAAACACAACTGAGACAACGTTTATAAATAAAGATGTAAATGTCAAATTAATTAAAATCAGAGCCTGGTTCCAAAGAAACTTCCCTTTGCTTCTATCCTTCTGGCTCATTGGCATAGGTTTATTTACAGTACGATTAATAGGTGGACTTGCCTATAACAAACGACTACGAGGCCTGCAATTACTACCATTTGAAGAAAAATGGATGGATAAATTAAAGAAGTTTGCACAAGATTTAAATATCAGTAGAAATGTAAAAGCATATAAGTCTCCACATACTTCGAACCCGATTACATTGGGATTTTTAAAACCTATTATTCTTTTTCCGGTTAAAGCATTTACAGGTTTAACTGAAAAGGAAATTGAGGCCATAATAGCCCATGAACTGGCTCACATAGTTCGTCATGATTATCTCTTTAACATCTTACAATCGATCATAGAAATTATATTTTTCTATCATCCTGCGATCTGGTCCATCTCGAGGCATATCCGTGAAGAAAGAGAACACAGCTGTGATGATATTGCCATTACACTCACAGGTGACAGGGTAACTTATGCCAAAGCACTTACTCAAGCACAACTATTCAGCATGCAACAAGAAAATTTAGCCATGGCTTTCGGAAGAGAAAAAGGCGGTTTATTGCAAAGAATTAAGCGGATTCAAAAACAAAGAATAATGAAAACAAATATTACAGAAGGAATTATTGCGTCTATAATTATTATCAGTAGTATCTTTTTAGTATCCTTTTCGGTTGGAAACCAATTCAATCCGGATACAATATCAAATAATAAAATAACTTTAATTAAGGATTCTATTCCTGACATACAACCAAACCATGTACATAAAATAGCGGTTAAAATTAATAAAGATAGTGTGATGAATGAAATAGAAAAAAACATGAAATCCGCACATAAGAATGAAAAAATTTCAAAGGAGGTTAAACAAGCACTTGAAATTGCTCTTTCTGAAACCGACAATGCACTTTCTGCCGAAATAATTAAAGATATCAATATAACTTTAAAAGAAATTAAGGGGACGTCTAAAAACCTGTTTTTAACTTTCTAAATTAGCGGATTTTTTCAATTGCAAAAATTCGTAAAATTGCTCCGATTTTGTAATGAATTGTTTATAAGCCGTTTAGCACTTACGCTTATTGATGTAAGGATAAATCT
>JBNKRV010000042.1:0-2327 GCA_050296935.1 Marinilabiliaceae bacterium
CTTTCGCGTTCTTTTATTGCTTCTAATGCTACTTGTGCCTTAAAGGCTCCTGTGTGTTGTCGTCTCATCTTCATAATTACTGCTTAAATCTAACTATATTTATTGTCTTAAGCAGTGGTCTGAAATATAGGTAGTATTATACATCTTTTTGTTCGACAGCATTTATTTTCACTTTTTTCCATTCATATAATTCCTTTGGTAGTTTACATGATGAGAACAAAAATGCAATTCCCACTACAAAAAAAATAATTTAGCAATTCTCATACTCTTTATAATTATTCAAAAGGTTCATTAGGTAACTTTCTTAAATTACTCTGGTATCTTTCTGAGTTATATTGCTTTTTAAATTTTATAATATCAAACATTTCTACAGCAAGACATTGACCAATCATTTGTTTAATTTCCATTTCATTAAATCCCTCCTTTTTCAATCTTTCAAATGTCAATCGAGTCTCTGGAGGATTATTATCTTTTAATTGATTCTCAACAATAATTAGGATTTGCTGTCTTATTTTTTCATTTGATTCCATAATTGACGTCTTGTAAATTTTGCTTGTGCCCAACGTATCTATATCGTCATTGTGTTTATATGCATATATGGCTGCATAACGACAATATCTAAATAATATATTTAGTTATTTACCCCACCAAAATTAACAATTAATCTTTCCAGTAAAAAATAGGATAGCAAATGGCCGGAAAATTGTTTTTTGAATATATCTACATATGAAACACATTGTAGATAAAGTAAATATCCAACTTTCTAATTCAACCATAAAGCTCAGGAAAATCGCCTTTAAGTTTTTAATGGTTTAGTTCTATACTCATCGTGAGGGGGTATTCCATCTTTGTAAGGGTAAAGTTGTTGAAGCCAATTAATCCCAATATATTTATTTCCTTTCTCTAAAAAACGACTAAAAACTTCGTTAAGTGCATAGAGCCTGGATGGAGTAGTTCAACCGGGAATAATCGCTGGGTCTTGCAGACCGCTCATATTCCTATTTATTGCCAACTGTAATTTGTTATTCCATTCTACCCAATTCTTGTCCTCCTTGCATGCCTCCAATTGCTTCGAAAACAGCATCATGTTCCAATTGGTTTTTCCATCCCAATTTAGATAGTTCTTGTTTTACAGCAATTTCATTTTTCCCTTTTACAAAATGATACATTGCAAATTGAACTACTTCTTCAGGAACTCGTTCAATTGTGTATTTCACTATTGCGGAGATTGTTCTTAGATATGCAACAACAAAGGTCAACCCCAATTGAATACACCATGAAATAATTAGTCCAATTGCACCAGTATTCATTGATTTTATTGTCAATCCATGCTCTAAACGCATCTTAATAAACTCAATAAATCCAATTGGTTCATAGTTATTTTGTGATAGTATTATATGATATTGGAAATACTGATTAAAGAAATATGTTATTACTATCGCTCCACCGAGTACAAATTTTAACGCGCTCAAGTCCGTATAATTCCCAAGTTGAATTAAATACTTTAATGAAAATCCAAGTGCGATTCCAATACCAACTTCAAATAATCCTATCACATAAATTCCATTTATTGAGACAAAAGCTAATATGTAGGCTAATATAAAAGCAACTCCTAGCAGTCCTAATGCAGGAATAAGTATCTGAGGTTCTTTGAATTTTTCAGGTGGTTGTAACTTTTCAGGAATAACATAGTCATCCCAATTATCTTTTTTCTTTAATTCTTCTTCTAATTCAGTTAGCTTTTGAGTATCTAAAGTCTTTAAGGTATCATTAAATGCATAAATAAATAATTTGACTCGCTTTGAATTTCGACCATTATCCCACATTTCGTTCCCTAATGAAATACTTTTTACTTCGACTTCACCCTTGAGGTCAACTAATGCAGTAATTTTTTCAGTCCAACTACCAAAACTATTTTTTCTTTTTGCTTCAACTTGATTTTCTTCTAGGAAAACCACATCCCACTCAAGTGTCTCGAATGCTTTTACTGCTATCTCAACAAATATTCTTGGTTTAACTGTCGTCTTAAATGTTTCCTTGTATTTCGGAGTAAAACTAAACGAATGTTTCTTTGTTATTTGCTTTTCAAATTCCTCAAAATTCTTTGTCATATATGGGTTTCATTATTAACCTAAGTTCGATATAAAATTAATGGCTCAAATCGCTTATAAATATTGAGTTTTAAGGAATGTTTGCGAAAGCATAGCGGGCTATGGTAAGCAAATATGACGCAGAAAATCGGTATTTATAAGTGACATTCATAGCTTTTCAGTAAATCAATCATTTACTGAATTTTGAGCTCGCTAATTTTAATCGAACTCAGGTTA
>JBNKRV010000043.1:0-35293 GCA_050296935.1 Marinilabiliaceae bacterium
CCGTAAATCGATTATTTACTGAAAAGCTATGAATGTCACTTATAAATACCGATTTTCTGCGTCATATTTGCTTACCATAGCCCGCTATGCTTTCGCAAACATTCCTTAAAACTCAATATTTATAAGCGATTTGAGCCATTAGTTTTATATCGAATTCAGGTTATTAGTGATTAATACCATTGAAAATCTGAATAATATTGTTCCTGTTGTAAATGAAGTAAAAGCAAAATCATAGGATATAGAGTTAACCCTGCATATTCATTTTCCAATCATCAGAATAAAGCAACGATAACAATTTATTAATCAGGTATTAAACCAATTTCACTTATCCGAAGTTGGCTTTTTATGGGGCAATTTTTGATATCCTGGCTTATGCCCGTTCTTTAATTATTTTAGAATGAGGGTGATAGGGTTTGTGAAAGAACATATATCAACTATAGGGTTACAATAGTAAAAAATCTACATCCCATATTACGTAATTTGCTTGGTTTGTTGTATTTTTGCAGCTCAATAGAATAATCTCAAAAAAAAGAAAATTCATGGTCCTTTTCTTTAAAGGTAAATCGGAACAGATTTTAGCAGTGGGTTGTAATCAGGATTTTACAGCCGAAGACATTAAAAAGCTTGAATGGCTTTTTAGCGGTGCCACCAAAACTGATCAGCAGGAGTTAGGTGGCTTTTTTGTTGGTCCTCGTAAAGAGATGATTACTCCATGGAGTACCAATGCCGTTGAAATTACCCAAAATATGGGCCTTACAGGAATCACTCGTATTGAGGAATTCTATGGTGTTGAAGATGAAAAGGCTGATTTTGATCCAATGCTGCAAGTGTTGTACAAAGGATTAGGACAAGATATTTTCACTATTGATAAGGAGCCGGATCCTATTTTGGAAATTGATGATGTGGCCGCTTACAATAAGTCAGAAGGATTGGCTTTAAGTGATGAGGAGGTTGCTTATCTTGATGGATTAGCTAAGAAACTTGGAAGAAAATTAACAGATAGTGAAGTGTTTGGATTTTCTCAGGTTAATTCAGAACACTGTCGTCATAAAATATTTAACGGTACATTTATAATTGATGGCGAAGAGAAAGAAAGCTCTCTTTTTAAATTGATTAAACGTACTTCGGAGGAAAATCCAAACTATCTGGTTTCAGCATATAAAGATAATGTGGCCTTTGTTGAAGGACCTAAGGCCGTTCAATTTGCACCGGAAAGCCATGATAAGCCTGACTTTTTTAGTACAAAAGAAATAGATACAGTTCTGTCGTTAAAAGCAGAAACACATAACTTCCCGACAACTGTTGAACCTTTTAATGGTGCAGCTACCGGATCCGGTGGTGAAATCCGTGACCGTTTAGGTGGAGGTAAGGCTTCATTACCATTAGCAGGTACGGCTGTATATATGACTTCCTATTCTCGTTCAGAAGAAGGAAGATCCTGGGAAGAGGCTACAGAAGCCAGACCCTGGTTATACCAGACTCCCGAACAAATTCTGATTAAAGCCTCAAACGGAGCCAGTGATTTTGGTAATAAATTTGGTCAGCCTTTGATTTGTGGTTCAGTATTAACATTTGAGCATTTCGAAAACCAAAAGAAATTTGCCTTTGATAAAGTAATCATGATGGCGGGAGGTATTGGTTTTGCTAAAAAATCAGATGCACTGAAAGATACACCTTCCAAAGGAGATAAGGTGGTTATTCTGGGTGGTGATAATTACCGTATTGGAATGGGTGGTGGAGCTGTTTCATCAGTAGCTACAGGAGAGTTTGATAACTCAATTGAGTTGAATGCAGTTCAACGTTCTAACCCGGAGATGCAAAAAAGAGCCATGAATGCCATTCGTGCTATGGCAGAAAGTGATAACAATCCGATTGTTTTGATTCATGATCATGGTGCTGGAGGACATTTAAATTGTCTGTCAGAATTGGTTGAAGAAACAGGTGGTACCATTCACCTGGATAAGCTTCCTGTTGGTGATCCGACCTTATCTGCCAAAGAGATTGCCGGTAACGAATCTCAGGAACGTATGGGATTGGTTTTAAAGGAAAAAGATATTGATAGTTTAAAGAGAGTTGCTGATCGTGAGCGTTCTCCGATGTATGTGGTTGGAGAAACTACCGGAGATATGAGTTTTGTGTTTAAAGATGATAAAGGCAATGCTCCAATCAACTGGCAACTTGCTGATATGTTTGGAAATCCTCCAAAAACGATCATGAATGATAAAACAGTAGATGAGAAATTTTCTCCTGTTGTTTATGATGCTTCTAAAATTGAGGAATACCTTAAAAATGTATTACAGCTGGAAGCGGTTGCTTGTAAAGATTGGTTAACAAATAAAGTAGACCGCTCGGTAACCGGAAAAGTAGCTAAGCAGCAATGTGCCGGTGAGGTTCAGATTCCATTGAATAACCTGGGAGCAACTGCAATTGATTATACCGGAACTGCTGGTATTGCAACTTCTGTAGGACATGCACCTGCGGCTGCTATGATTGATCCTGCTGCGGGTTCCGTTTTATCTATTGCTGAATCTTTAACCAACTTGGTTTGGGCGCCTTTTACCCATGGTGTTAAAGGTATTTCATTAAGTGCCAACTGGATGTGGCCTTGTAAAAATGAGGGGGAAGATGCACGCTTATATAAAGCTGTTGAAGCTGTAAGTGATTTTGCTACGGATTTAGGAATTAATATTCCTACCGGAAAGGATTCACTTTCAATGACTCAAAAATATAAGGATGGAGAAGTGGTTTATTCTCCGGGAACAGTGATAATTTCTGCAGCTGCAGAGGTGAGTGATGTTAAAAAGATTGTTGAACCTGTATTGGTAAAAGATACGGATACTTCATTAATATATATTGATTTATCGTTTGATAGTCATAAGTTAGGTGGAAGTTCTTTTGCTCAGGTAGTTAATAAATTGGGAGCAGAGGCTCCAACAGTAACGGATACAGAATATTTTAAAACAGGTATTGAAACCATTCAATCTTTAATTAAAGATGAGTTGGTTCTTGCTGGTCATGATATTTCTGCAGGAGGTATGGTGACTGCATTATTGGAAATGTCTTTTGCCAATAATAGTTATGGTTTAAAGATTGATCTTTCTGCGATTGCTGAAGATGACTTGGTGAAAATATTATTTGCAGAGAATCCGGGTGTGTTAATTCAGGTTAAAGATGCTGCTTCGGTAACAGCTTTATTGGATGAAAAAGAATTGGGTTATCAGCTAATCGGTTCTCCTGTTGATGAACGTACTTTATCAATTACTAAAGGAGGTCAGGAGCTTACATTTGATATCAATGAAATGAGAGATGCCTGGTACAAAACTTCATACCTGTTAGATAGAAGACAGAGCGGAGCCGATTGGGCTAAGGAACGTTTCTCAAACTATAAAAAACAATCACTTGAGTTTAATTTTGGTATTGACTTTAATGGCAAATTGAATGATTATGGTTTAACATTAAATCGTACCGGTAAATCAGGAGTGAAGGCTGCCATTATTCGTGAAAAAGGTGTGAACGGAGATAGAGAGATGGCCTACTCGATGTATTTGGCCGGATTTGATGTGAAAGATGTGCACATGACGGATCTGATCACAGGTAGAGAAACTCTGGAAGATGTAAACTTTATTGTATTTGTGGGTGGATTCTCTAACTCGGATGTATTAGGTTCGGCAAAAGGCTGGGCAGGCGCATTCTTATATAACGAAAAGGCAAAGGCTGCTCTAGATGCTTTTTATCAGAGAGAAGATACTTTGAGTTTAGGTGTTTGTAATGGATGTCAGCTGATGGTTGAGCTTGGTTTGGTTTATCCGGATCATGAAGAAAAACCAACAATGCTTCATAATAATTCGCATAAGTTTGAATCGAACTTTGTGAATATGGATATCAAAGAAAATAACTCAGTAATGCTGAAAACTCTGGCAGGTAACCGTTTAGGAGTTTGGATTGCTCATGGAGAGGGTAAGTTTAATATGCCTTTAGGTGAAGATCAGTACCATATTGCCGGAAAATATTCATACAGTGCTTACCCTGGAAATCCTAATGGAAGTGATTTCAGTACAGCTGCTATTTGTTCAGATAATGGACGTCATCTTGCGATGATGCCTCACCTGGAAAGAGCAATTTTCCCTTGGCAATGGGCACATTATCCTGAAAATCGTAAAAACGATGAGGTTTCTCCATGGATTGAAGCATTTATAAATGCTCGTAAGTGGGTTGAAGAAAAGAGTAAATAAAAAAAATAGAGACTGAATAATCTCTTGTTAGATAAATAAAAAGCCGAATCAAACGATTCGGCTTTTTATTATTTTATGCGTTCCCTTACAAGAAAAAAGTCGGCTTTTAGGGGGATTGAGTTCGACATAAATTTTGGGTTTCCCTCATTAATTATTGTTTTATAAGGTATTTGATAGTAACCTGAGTTCGATTAAAATTAGCGAGCTCAAAATTCAGTAAATGATTGATTTACAATATAAATTTTTGAGACATAGCGAGCTATGGTGATAAAATTTAGAGCCGTAAATCGATTGTTTAATGAAAAGCTATGAATTTCACTTATAAATACCGATTTTCTGCGCCATATTTGCTTACCATAGCCCGCTATGCTTTCGCAAACATTCCTTGAAACTCAATATTTATAAGCGATTTGAGCCATTAATTTTATATCGAACTCAGGTTAGTACGTTGTTTCAGGTCGCCTATAAACAGGATGATACTTGTGAAAACTATTGTTTTTGAAGGATTAAACTATATAACTGTATTTTAAAATTAATTGTATATTCGTAATATGGTTACAAAAGGTGAGATAATTCAAAAAATAAAGCAAGTTAAGCCTGTATTAACAAATGAATATCATGTTAAGAAGATTGGTTTGTTTGGATCTTATTCGAAAGGAGATCAAACCGAAGAAAGTGATATTGATTTGTTAGTAGAGTTTGAAAAACCAATTGGTTGGAAGTTTTTCTCCCTTGAGGAGTATTTAGAAAAACTACTAGGTAGAAAAATTGATCTCGTCACAAGAAAAGCTATAAAAAGGCAACTTAAATCATCAATTCTTCATCAAATAGAGTATTTGTGAAAAAAGCAGATCGAAATTTTCTGATGTATTTTGAAGATATGCTTGAATCTATTGAAAAGATTGAGAGGTATTCTGCGGATTTTGATTTTGAAGGTTTTGAGCAGAACGGGATGTTAGTGGATGCGGTAATAAGAAATCTTGAAATTATTGGTGAGGCTTCCAATAAAATTCCCAAAAGTATTAAGGATAAATATCCAAAGATTCCCTGGAGTGAAATGTATAGGATGAGAAACAGAGCAATACATGAATATTTTGGTGTTGATTATGAGATCATCTGGTCAATCCTGAAAAATTATCTGCCCAATAACTATATAGATTTAAGAGAAGCTTATGAAATTGAAGGTGGAAAAAGTTAATAGCTTGAATTCTAGGGTTATATTCATTGGTGAATTGAAAATATAAAGAAAAAGCCGAATCAAACGATTCGGCTTTTTGTTATATATAGAGTTTCTTTCTCAGAGTTTCTTATTTCTTATCGAGAATTGCCTCAATTTCATCCATTAAGTGATTCATGTTCGCAATGGCACTGTCAAATGGTTTAGCACTCATCATGTCCACACCGGCCTTTTTAAGGGTGTTAATAGCCCAGTCTGAACTTCCTGAGGAGATAAAATCCATATACTTTTTAGTAGCCTCTTTGTCTCCTTTTAGAACATCTGCTGCCAAAGCTTGTGATGCCACAAATGAGGTGCTGTATTGGTATACATAAAAGTTATAGTAAAAATGAGGTATGTAGGCCCATTCCATACTGATATAATCAGGGACAATACATATGCCCTTATTATGACCGTAATACTTCCTGGTAATCTCTTCGTATATTTTTGATAAAGCCTTCCCGGTAAGAGGTTGACCTGCTTCTGCAGCTTCATGCATACGTATTTCAAATTCAGCAAACTGAGTCTGACGGAATAATGTTCCTTTAAAACCATCGAGCATACTCATCAGTAATGATAACCTTGAATCATCATCTTTTAGTTCCTTCTGCATATAATCATTCAATAATACTTCGTTGAAAGTAGAGGCCACTTCAGCTAAAAAAGTAGGATAATCAGCTGTGGCATAAGGCTGGGTTTTATTAGAGAAATAGCTGTGCATGGTATGTCCTAATTCGTGTGCCAATGTACTTACCTCGTTGTACTGACCATTATAATTCATTAGAATATAAGGGTGAACATCATAAGCACTACCGTTTGAATAAGCACCGCTTCTTTTGCCTTTATTTGGGTATACATCTATCCATCTGTTATCAAAAGCATTTTGTACGGTGGAAGTATATTCTTTTCCCAGAGGTTTCAAAGCTTTTAATATCAGTTCTTTAGCTTCATCGTATGTGTAATTAAGCTCAACTCCTTTTACTGCGGGGGCATATAAGTCAGAATATTTAAGGGTGTCTAAGCCCATCATTCTTTTTTTAAGAGTCAGGTATCTGTGAAATGTTGGCAGGTTCTTGTTGATATTCTCTATTAACGAATGATACACATCAGTAGGAATATTGTTTCCCTTTAATGAGGCTTCAAGCGTTGAGGCATAGTGGCTTGATTGTGCTCTGAACATGGCGCTTTTTACATTGCCACTTAATAATTCACCAAAGGTTCCTTCAAATTTTTTATAGTGATTCCAGAATGTATCAAATACAATTTCTCTATCTTCTTTATTTGGAGAAACCCTATACTGACTGTAAGTTTGTTTGTTGACTTCAATTTCAGTCCCGTCACTTAATATGGCTGTCGGCCATGGCATTTCTGCATCGCTTAATACTCCATAAACAGAACTCGCCGTGCTTGTAATCAACCCCGATTTTGCCATAATAACTTCCTCAGCTTCAGAAAGAGTGTGAGGCATCATTCTGTATATATCCATTAATCTAAGCTTGTAAGTATTCAGAGCAGGTTCTTCTTTTAAAAACTTTTTCATCGTTTCTTCCGGAATCGTGGCCAACTCGGGATTTACAAATGCACTTTTCTGTCCTAGTTCAACAAATACTTGTATGATTTCTTTTTTTCTGGATTGATTGTCCGGATCTCTTAAATCAGCATCTGATTTTAAAGAGGTGTAAATATAAAGTCTGGATCCTTCTTTGTTAATATCATCCGAGAATTGTAAGAATTTGAGTAAGGTTTGTGCGGAGCTACCTAATTTGCCTTTGTATTCTTTAAATCCGGAAGTTTTTTTAATAAACTGTTCTTTCGCAGCACTCCAGGCTTCATCCGACTCATATAAATCATAAACATTCCAGGTGTTTTGTAGGGCAATTTCCGATCGTTCTTTTTGCGCAGATAATGATAAGGGTACAAGACATAATGCCATCAGTACCAATTGGGTTACATAACTTTTTCTTCTCATTTTATATTAGATATTTAGTTGAAATATTTTTTTTCAGAACACAAAGTAAGTAATAATTAATTTCGATTTTATGACTTTTAGTAGAATTGGCCTTATCGGGGATTAAAAAGGTATAAATTTTACATTATAAGTTTTGATTTTCATTATATTTGCACTCGGAAAAAGACAGTTCGTTTACGCCATCCTGTCTATAAACAAAACCAGGGTATGTTAAGAATCTTTTCTTATGCACATTTTCTGTGCGCATACACTTTATGGTTTTCAGGTTATAGATATTGTTTTTCGGACGATTACCTGTGTTTAGTTTCCGACTAGCATCTAATATATGTGATGCTGGAACTTTAAGCATCCGGTAAGAAGGTGTTGAAAGTGTAAGATTATAATATCAGTTATATGTATAAGTTGCAGATTCAGAAATATTTAGACTGGAAGCAACAAAATGATTAATGAATAAAACCAAGAGTATTCAAAAAAATGCTTTATAGCTTTTAGCCATACACAAATAGCTAACAGCAAAAAGCTAACAGTATAAGATATGAAACAGGCATGGCCAGCGCAAATTATCGGGCACTCAGGAGCATGATTGAAATTTGCATTGGTGATCAGGGTTTTGCTAAATTATAAACAGATGAAAAAAGCAGTAGTATTATTATCCGGAGGTTTGGATTCAGCAGTTGCCTTATATTTGGCCAGGAGTCAGGGATATGAAGTGTATGCATTGTCTTTTAATTATGGACAGCGACATGATACAGAATTGAATCATGCCCAAAAAATTGCAGAGAAAGCAGGAGTTCAGGCACATAAAGTTGTTACACTCAATCTGGGTGATTTTGGAGGTTCATCACTGACCGATAAAAATATTGATGTAGAAGATGGAGATGTGAACAGAACAGATATTCCAATTACTTATGTTCCGGCTCGTAATATGGTGTTTTTATCCATAGCTGCATCTCTTGCCGAAAGTATTGAGGCTCAGGATATATTTATTGGTGTAAGTCAGGTTGATTATTCCGGATATGTGGATTGCAGGCAGGATTTTATCGATGCAATGGAGGCTGCTATAAATAAAGGAACAGTGATGGGGGCTGAAAGTGGGAAGCCAATTAAAATTCATGCTCCGTTTGTAAATAAAACCAAAGCGCAGGAAATTACATTGGGTATGGAGCTGGGAGTTGATTTCGGTTTAACCTGGTCGTGTTACCGCGGAGGAGAAAAACCTTGTGGTACTTGTGATAGTTGTTTGTTAAGAGCTAAGGCTTTTGCTGAAGCCGGGTATGCCGATCCGGCATTGTAAACGTGAAATTATTACTATTAATATGATGCAAAGGTAAGTAAATAACAGGTGTTTTTGCTGTTGTTGATTTACTCATGTCAAAAATTATATATGGAAAAATTAGTGTTGGTTGGTGAGGGTGTGTTCCCGGTAACAAAAGATGCAGAAGGTAAGATGTTGTCTGCTATTCCAAATACCGGGCTGGATATTTCAGGTACCATTCAGGGGGAGGGGAAGTTAGCAGGAACACCATCGTTATTTGTGAGGTTAGCAAGCTGTAATCTTCGATGTATCTGGCAAATGGCCGATGGTAGCTATTGTCGTTGTGATACTTCCTACGCGTCATTTCATCCTGATGATAAAAAAAGTTGGGAAATAAATGAGATTGTTGCTTTGATAAAGCAAAATATCGGGAATATGCAACATGTAGTGATAACAGGGGGTGAGCCATTATTGCAAAAAAAAGGCGTAGCAGCCCTATGCAAACAATTGAAACAGGATCTGGATTTACATATTACCTTAGAATCAAATGGAACTCAGTTTGATACAGAATTATCAAAATGGATCGATTTATTCAGTATCTCACCTAAATTAAGTAATTCTGTTCCAACAAAGGATAAGCTTACATTTTATAAAGAAGAAGAAACTGGAGCATCAAAATACCACCATGAAGTAAGAAGAAATATTCCGGCACTGCAGGATTATATCGTTTTTTCAAAAGAAAACAATAAGGATTTACAACTGAAATTTGTTGTGGGAAAACAGTCCGATGCAGATGAAATACTCCGTGATTATCTAGAAGTTTTAAATGGATATGATAAGCAGGATATCCTGTTAATGCCGTTAGGTGCAAAGCATGAGCAAATTGAAAAGTCAAATCCTGTTGTTTTAAAAATGTGCTTACAGAATGGATGGAAATATACACCACGTATTCACATTGAAATTTTCGGATCAAAGCAAGGGGTTTAGCGATTAGTTGGCCGTTTTTAATAACAGACACAAGTATCAGGATTCAAGTATCAGGATTGATTCAAAAGCCAATATTCAATAAATTTAAGAAAAAATGAACCCGATAGAAGGAAAAGTTTTAGGTAAACAAATTAGTCATCCACGTGAATATGCACCGGAGATTTTGGTGGCTGTTCCCCGGAATTTAAATCGGGAACAATATCATATTGATGATAATAATTTACCTTTTGTGGGCTTTGATGCCTGGCATGCTTATGAATTGGGTTTTTTGACGCAAAAAGGATTACCTGTAGCCGGAATTTTGAAATTAGTTTATGCATGTGATAGTGAGTTTTTAGTAGAGAGTAAATCCTTGAAGCTCTATTTAAACTCATTTAATATGGGCCGGTATGGCCAAAATAGGGAAGAGGGAATTCAATTTGTGATGGAAACTATTCAGGATGATTTGTCGGAACTACTAAAAGTAAAAGTAGAGGCAGTCTTTCATAAAAAGTATAGCCAGTCAGTTTTTGATTTTCAGGATTTTAAATGGTTGGAAGAATTACCTGAAGCTGATTTAGTGCATTTTGATACATATAATGAAGATGAAAATCTTTTGCAATCAACGGTTTCAGAACAATTTCATGAATATAAGCTAGCCTCTAATCTATTACGAAGTAACTGCAAAATCACTCATCAACCAGACTGGGGAAGTGCGTATATACATATAAAAACGAAGCATCAGATTAACGGGATTTCATTGCTTAAATATTTAGTATCTATCAGGGATGAAAATCATTTTCATGAAGAGATTTGTGAGATGCTTTACAAGAGACTGTCAGATTACTTTGAGCCTGAGGTTTTGATGGTTTCATGCTTGTATACCCGAAGAGGAGGTATTGATATTTGTCCTGTACGTGCCAATAAAAAAGAGTACTTACCACATCATATCATTCAGTCAAAAGTATTAACTTCACAAGCCTTTAGGCAATAATCAACACAAAGATGGTGAGACACGGAATTATTAACTCTGCGTCTTTATGTCTCTGTGTTCATCAAACAAAAAATCATGAAAATTGCAATTATTGGAGCTGGTGGTGTAGGAGGATATTTTGGAGGAAGATTAGCTCAGGCAGGAAATAAGGTAACATTCGTAGCTCGCGGAGAGCATGGTGAAGCTATCAAAAATAAGGGGTTGCAAATAGTCAGTCCTAAGGGTGATTACCTGGTGAATCAGGCATCAGTGGTGTCTTCAATATCAGAATTGGATGCTCCTGATTTGGTTTTATTGGGCGTTAAGGCCTGGCAGGTTAAGGATATAGCAGTGCAATTAAAGCAAGTAATTAGCGATCAGACTGTTGTTATTCCACTTCAAAATGGGGTTATGGCGGTTAATGAATTACTGGAAGCATTGCCAGGGGTTAATGTAATGGGAGGCTTGTGTAATATCTTTAGCAAAATAAAAGAACCGGGTGTCATTGAACATATGAGTTCTGAACCGCATATCATTTTCGGAGAACTGGATAATAATCTTTATGAAAGAACCACTCAAATTCATGAGGTGTTGAATCAGGCTGGTATTAAAAATAAGCCGTCGGAATATGTACAAGGAGACTCCTGGAAAAAGTTTATGTTGATTTGTTTGGGAGGATTGGGTGCATTGACACGAGCCAACTACGGAGTATTGTGTAAAACCCCTGAATTAAGAGACCTGATGCGTAAAATGCTGGAAGAAATGTATAGCGTATCGCAGAAAGAAGGGATTAAATTACCGGAATCTATTATTGAGAAAACATTAGAACGAACAGATAATTTCGCGCCTTCGGCAAATTCTTCAATGGCCCGTGATATTTGGGCAGGAAGACCATCTGAATTGGATTATCAAAATGGAAGTGTTGTGCATCTGGCTCAAAAACACGGGATAGAAGTGCCGATTAATCATTTTATTTATCATGCATTACTGCCTCAGGAGAAACAAGCCCGTAATTAGTCTTTGCAAGAAATGCTATATACTGCGTTATTTTCGTTTTTGAAACAGTCACTTACCAAATGTAAGCTCCTTGGTTTCAAAAACTACAAAAGCCTTGTTTATGACGTTTTCTTGAGAAAGAATTCCAGAATAGGTAGTTTTCGGGCTGGCACTAACATAGAGTCTGTCCATAAAGTCGTGTGTTTGAACTTTATAGATGAACACTAATTAGGATATGTGCACAGAAACTCAAAATCACGAAGGTATCATGTTTAAGCATACTTATATAGGTATTGATGGCTGCAGAGGAGGGTGGTTGTTTTCAAGTTTAAGCGAAGCTGGTCATATGGAGCTAAAACTTTTTCGTACCCTGAAAGAATCAATAAGTATTCTTAATCAAGCCCACGTTATTTGTATTGATATGCCTATGGGATTAGTTACCGAGGCAGGAGAGGAACGGATTTGTGATGCTGTTATCCGCAAGGAATTAGGACATCCGTTTAGCTCTTCCGTTTTTAATGTTCCTTGCCAGCAGGCTGTTTACGCTCCTGATTATATAACAGCAAATCTGATGAATCGAGAAATACAAGGCAAAGGGATTTCTATCCAATCATGGAATATTGTACCCAAAATTAAAGAATTGGATACCCTGCTATTGGATAATGCCTCATTGAATAATAAGTTTTGTGAAAGTCATCCGGAGCTTTGCTTTAAAAGTTTAAAAGGGGAAACACTTACATTTAAAAAGAAAACAAAGGAGGGGTTTGCTGAAAGGTTAAATCTGCTTAGGCAGAAGTCAGGAGAAATAAATCCTGAACTCTGTAAGTTTTTAAAAAAAGATGTGGCCAACGATGATATATTAGATAGTATGGTGTTGGCTTTTAATGCACTTAAAGTAGCTCAAGGTCAATACGTAGTTTATCCACCAAACGATAATGAAAGGGCTATTGGAGTTAGCAAAGTGGTTTATTGTTTAAAATAGACGAGCTAAAAACTGTTTCAAAAATAATATATAAGTGTATATTTGAAATGAATTGTCATAATTACATCAACATAATAACGAATTAGAATAATCAAAACTTTTAATTATGAAGAAAATAATATTAGTTATTGCCTTAATTGTTGGAATAGTAAGCACTTCAAAAGCTCAGGATAGATTTGCAATTGGCCTGAAAGCTGGATTCAACAGTACCGATTTAAAATTAAGTTCTGTTCCTACTACTGCGGATGTAAAAAATGAAGCTAAAGGTGGATTTCTGTTTGGTGCATATGGAAAGATTAAGCTATTTGGGGATATTTCATTCCAACCTGAGATTTATTACGCTAAAAAGAAGACTGAGTTTATTGTTAATGGAGAGGATAAGGGAGGTGATATTAAGACCTGGGATATTCCATTGTTAGCAAATGTTCAATTGGTGGATTTAAAAGTGGCCAGTATTTACGGTATTGCAGGTCCTGTAGCCTCATTTATTTCAAAAGATGATTTGAATGAATTAAAAACAACAAACTGGTCGTTTCAAGCTGGTGGAGGTATTAGTGTTTGGAAACTTACTGCTGATGTAAGATATGAGTGGGGATTAAAAGATATTTCAGATCTTAAAACATTGAGTATTGGACAAAAAACAAATGTATTAACATTTACTATTGGATACCGATTATTTGGGATATAATCAAAATCCAAATGATAAAAAATATCAAGGTCGGGTGTCTCATCCGGCCTTTGTTGTTTTTAATCTCCAGAATTCAATAATTTTAATCGAACCCTGGTTTCTATGAGGTAATCAAAATTGATTCAGAGGGTAATATGTTTCAATACAGGATACTCCAGTCCATTTATTCCGGATATGCTTTCTATGATCTGAATTTCATTCACTTCGGATACTCTATTTTCAAATTTATGGTTAAAAATATATTCAGGTAGTATGATGTTGTGCCTATACCTCGCCAACGTGATGTGAGGAGTGTAGTTTGAATTGAAGAGTTCAGGCTTGTCTAATAATTCACATATTGTAGTATTGATGCTGGATTGTAGGTTGTTTAAGGATTCACAATGCTTAACTTTTAACCACAGGATATTGTTTTTACGTTTCTTTTTAAATATTCCAATTCCTCCGGTTTCAAGGTTAAAGGGGATATGCTTAGTGGCAATGTTTTTCAACGCTTCAGAAATGCGTGCAATATCTGAATTATTAACCTGTCCGATGAATAAAAAAGTGAGATGTAGGTTATTTTCACTAACCCATTTGATCTGATTTCTTAGGTCTATAGGTAGCATTTCTTTCATATAAATGAGCTGCTCAATTACATCCAATTTAAAGCCGATAAAAATTCTGCGTATTGTATTTTCATTCATTTTAAAGATGTTTGAATATGCTTATTTTTAATGGTTAAATGTATTTAATATTCAGTATATCAGCCTTTAATGGTGGAGGTGTGTTCGTTTAACCTCTTATAAATTTAAGTATAAAATCTTTAAACATATATTTTACATATTATTTGAACCAAATTAAATATTTTTCAAATCTGACTTTCATTCGTCAAAAAGAAGTTGGTTTTAATTGACAGTAGCATTCATGTGGTGGTATTTTAAGATTAATTAGAAATTAAAACACTACGTATGATAAAATGCTATACTCATGAAAAAAGTTCTTTTATTGTTACTATTAAATGTATGTTTTGGTATGCATATTTATACACAAACATACCTGTCTGGTACTATCGGTGTCGATAGCATCCTCACAAATGCCGATTCCCCATATATTATTAATGGTTCTTTTCAGATTACCGGTGGAGCTACTTTAACAATTGATAGCTCCGAAGTACAGTTCGAATCAGGTTATGGTATATTAGTCTCCAATGGTCATTTAAATGCAAATGTTGTCAATTTCACTTCAGCTCAAGCGGTCAGACAAAAAGGCGACTGGAATGGAATTGAAGTCAGGTCTGGTTCTACGGCTGATTTTTTCGGATGTAATATTGCTTTCGGTGGCAGGTCTAATTCCAGCATGAATTATGGGATGGTTGATGTTAATGGCGGTACAGTAACCATTGATTCAACATCTGTATATAGTTCAAATAACTCAGGTATTATAGTCAGAGGAAATGGAAATCTGGATGTTAAATACCATTCATCCCTCTTATCTAATAAATATCCTGTTACCTATACCGGAAGCGCCAATGTTTTATTTGATCATAACAACATTGATATTAATAATAATGACTATAACGGAGTGTTTCTCCAAATGGGTTATTTAAATAATAGTATGGTGCTCGATACAGTTAACGTACCCTATGTTTTTAACACATCAATGACTATTCAGGCTAGTGGAAAATTAACCATAGCCTCCGATAATATAATCAAATTCAATAATTCATCATTGATAGTAGATGGTGCTTTGGAAGCCATAGCTGAAAATAACGGTTCATCGCTTATTCAGTTTACTTCTTTTCAGGACGATAATTTAGGTGGAGATACCAATAATAATGGAACTGCCAATATCCCTGCATCCAGAAACTGGGGATACATAAGATTTGAAGCCGGTTCTGATGATGAAAATAGTCACCTTGAGCGTTGTTTGTTTTCTTTTGGAGGTAGTGGTAATCATGGTGTTGTCTGGTTGAGAAATGCCGGGCCAACCATTGATTCATGTGATTTCAGAAACAGTTATATCGGTTGTGAAATGGAAGGATTATCAGAACCTGAGTTTACAAATAATGTAATTGGCTCAAGTGATCTGGTTCCCCTGGCATTAACTTTCGATGCCAATCCTACTTTTACCAATAATTCTTTTTCATTCTCCGATAATCAATACGATGCCATTGGTATATTGGGTAGCACACTGGTCGGTAATGCCACGCTTCCACAGCGTCATGTCACAGGAATACCTAATGTTACCTATTTAATGCTTGGTCGTGTCATTGTTCCGGAAGGTATGCGGCTGACTATTGATCCGGGTATAGTAATAAAAGGTCGTAATACCCAGGATAGATTAACCATTAGAGGTGAATTGATAATGGATGGTCAGAACCCGGGAACGATGATTACTATTACTTCGGTGGAAGATGATAATTTTGGTAATCCATCAGATACTAATAAAGATGGTACACAAACAGAACCTGCAATCGGAGATTGGGGTGGAATTATGTTTGAAGGTACCAGTGTGGATTTAAATTGTGTATTGAACTATTGTCGTTTTCAATATGCCAACTTACCATCATCTTATTACAATGGAAAGTATATTTCCGGAGGAACAGTGTCTATGGAAAATGCGAGTCCTACTATAACCAATAGTATTATTAAGGATTGTAATTATGGTGTTTATGCATTTCAGGCCAGTAATCCGATAGTTGAAAATAATGAATTTACGAATATCAATTATACGCCGGTGGCTATGTCGGTTAATGCCGATCCCGGTTTTTCAAACAATGTATTTGTTAATGAGGGATGGACAGCTATTGGCTTAATAGGGGAAGACCTTGGCGTGAATGGCCTTGTATCCAAAAGAAATATGGCAGGACATACAAATATTACTTATGTGTTA
Source organism: Marinilabiliaceae bacterium (assembly GCA_050296935.1). Lineage (GTDB taxonomy): Bacteria > Bacteroidota > Bacteroidia > Bacteroidales > Marinilabiliaceae > Saccharicrinis. The sequence goes on from JBNKRV010000043.1 coordinate 16,149, forward strand.
CTTCAGAACCTAAGGGTTACTTCAGGTTCGAATCTGGATATTTCTCCCGGCATTATTATTAAAATGAATAATAATGTTACTATTGATATTGATGGTGGTTTTAAAGCGGAGGGATTGGAAAATGATTCCATTGTTATTACCTCAATTCATGATGATAACTACGGTGTACCAAAGGATACCCGAAACGATGGAGATGCCACTTCACCTTCAGCAGGAAACTGGAGAACCATTCGTTTTAACAGTTCATCCGATGATGCCTACAATTCATTTATGTATTGTAAAATACTTTTTGGAGGAAATAATAATGATGGTATTATTACTTATACAGATGCCGGCGGACTAATCAGGCATACTAATATTAGCGATTCATATTATTATGGGTTAAAATTTGAAGGGACTGCCAATCCTGATTGTGGAGCAGAATCCAATGGAAGTGGAGTGGTCAGTATTTCAAATTGCCGACTAGATCCTATCGCAATGTCTCTTACTGCCAATCCGGTTATGAGTATTTATTCTCCCGTATTTTTATCTCAAGGTAACGGGAGTAATGGAATTTTAATATTGGAAGGTAATTTAAATGTGAGCACTACATTGGAACAAATGGATGTGGGAGGCATTTATAACATTGCTTTCATCGTCGATCAACTTACTGTAGGTAGCGGGTCTGTGTTAACTTTTGATCCTGGTGTGGTTATTAAATTCCGGCAGTATAACAGTAATATCACTGTTAACGGAGCATTGGTAGCAGATGGTTTGGTAGAAGAACCTATTGTATTTACTTCTATAAAAGATGATTCAAAGGGTGGAGATACAAATGATGATGGTAATGCCTCTGTTCCGGATCGGAATAACTGGCGCTTTATAAAATTTAATTCATCTTCACTTGAAAATCAGAATTTCCTGCAAAACTGTATCATCAATTACGGAGGTTGGTCCTCCAGCTGGTATGCAGGAAAAAACCGAAGTATGGTTATTGTGGAGGATTCTTATGCGGCTGTTGATTCATGTAGTATGGAACATTGTGCTTATACGGCATTGGGTGTGTTTGGAGATGCTAATCCGGATATTACTAACAATGTATTTGCCAATATCGGTGAGGTACCAGTGATTCTGAGTATGTTTGCAGAACCTGTTTTTTCCAATAATAGCATATCTAATATCGGACTGATAGCTCTTGGGGTTGCGCAGGAAACTTATGGATTGGATTTGACGATACCGCAACGGAATTTTGGTGGATTCAATAATATAACCTACTACATGTACCGAAATTGTACGGTAAACTCCGGAACAACCATAGATATTCCGGCAGGTACAGTTTTTAAAGCCTCCAATTATACAATGTTTACCATAAATGGGGCATTGAGGGTGAATGGTACTGCATCTAATCCTGTGGTGTTTACGCATTATCGCGATGATGCTTTTGGCAATCCGATGGATACCAACGATGATGGTGCCCAAACAGCTCCATCAATCATCGGATATAATGCTGTTGTGTATAACGATATTTCATTGGATGCATCCTCTGAAGTTACCTATGGTATTTTCCGGTATTACTCCGGTGGTGTGGATTTAAAACAGGCTTCTCCACTCATACAAAACAATACTTTTCAAAATTGTAATTGGGGTGTTGTATTAGAAGGGGTTTCTCACCCTCAGGTAACGGATAACATGTTTATTGATCTTACCTATGCACCATTGTATTCTTCATTGGTTTCCTATCCGGAAGTTGCCTCGGGCAATCAATTATCGGGTAGCACCTATAGGGCTATCGGAGTTTTAGCTAATGAGGAGTTAGTGCAGGATGTTACTCTTGAGAGAAAAACATTCGCCGATGTGGTGAATATTCCTTATTATTTCCATGGAAACTATTCCATCGGAACCAGTGTGGTATTGAGTATCAATCCAGGTGTGGTGTGTAAATTTAACTCCAATGCCTCACTTACCGTAAAACGAGGATTAATGGCATTGGGTAAGGAAGGTGCTGATTCGTCCATTGTTTTTACAGATATTAGAGATGATTATTATCAGGGTGATACAAACGCAGATAGCACAGCCACCAAGCCAACCGATTCATACCCATGGAATGGAATTACTTTTGCAGATGAGGCTTTTGATCTATATTGTCATCTGGATTATTGTGTTGTCAGATATGCCGGACATTCTACTAATCAGGCAGCCATCACTACGCAAACAGCAAATCCGTTGATCACAAATTCCAGTATAACTCATTCCCGAAATGGTATCAGGGCAGTGGGAGCTTCTAATCCTGTTATTAATTTCTGCGATATTTCAGGAAATCGGGATTATGGTATTGAGAATGTTAATAAGGCCTTTACCATTGATGCTACTCATAATTTCTGGGGCGACAATAGCGGTCCAACGCATAGCTCAAATCCGGGTGGTACAGGAGATGCGATTACCGATTTTGTGGATTGGGAGCCTTTCTTAACCAATGGATTTTCATTGCCTCTTATGGGAGATGTGAGTTTAAATGGTTTGATTCAGGCGTATGATGCTTCCTTAATTCTTCAATATGCTGTTGATCCTGTAACCTATCCGTTAAATGCCACACAGATGGGGGTTGCTGATGTTGATGATAATACATTTATCAATGCTAATGATGCATCACTTGTACTGCAATATGCTGCCGGTATGATTCAAACATTCCCGGCTGAACTTAAAAGTGCTACTTTGAGTGATGATCAATATGAATTTACCATAAACAATCTGGAGGTTGAAGCAGGTAGTTATTTTAACCTTCCGGTGTATATTAATAATGCTGAAGGATTGAGAGCTGTCGATTGTAAAGTGAAATATGATCCTGGTGTTATTCAGGTTCATGATATTAGTTTGAGTGTTGGGTCTTCGGCTATGATTGCTTCAAAAATTAATCAGGAAACAGGTAAAGTGAACCTGGCTATTGCGGCTGCAGGCACGGTGACCAATGATGGTATTTTGTTGATAATAAACGGAGAAGTGTTAGGTGATGCAGGTTCTCATACTTCCGTATCACTAAGTGATATTTGGGTAAATGGACAGGAAGAGGCAGTTACTGTTGTTAATGGAGGTGTTGATGTTCAGATTGCCACAGGTATTCATTCTGAAGAGGTTTATGAAGTTGCCATTCACCCATTGTATCCAAATCCGGCAGACGAACAGGTCTGGCTTTCATACTCTGTTAAAGATGAAAATACATTTGTTAGTGTTGGTATTTATCAAATGAATGGAGCCCTTCTAAAACAGGTTGTTCATGATTATCAGTCTTCCGGTCAGTATAAAGTAAATATTAATGATCTGGAAGGATTGAGAGGTACATATATCGTTAGAGTTGTGGTAGGAGATATGGTGAAGAACCAGAAATTAATCATTAAATAAAGGATGATGTCATGAGATTATTCTTAAAGATATTCATCGTGCTAAACTCAATGCTGGTATTTACTTTTTCAATAAATGCCAGTGTTGATGTTCGTATTGTCAACAACTCAGCTTTTGTTGGAGATACGGTACTGGTGGCCATCAATACTACTACTATTGTAACAGATAGTAGTATTTTTGCCTATCAGTTTGAACTGAACTATTCAGGTAATTATTTAAAACCTGTGGGAGTAGAAAATGTAGGAACTATAACAGAATCATGGGGTGCTCCACAGTGGAATATAAGCTCAGCAAACAGGGTTAAATTAACGGCTGCCGGTGGTTCTCCGCTCAGTGGCTCGGGAAATATTGTTTTTGTCAGGTTTCGTTTGTTGGTGGCTGGTAATGTATCTGTTTCGTTTGCAGATACTGATTTTAATATGCTTAATGAGGGAGATCCTCTGTTGGTTTTAACGAGCGGACGAGTGAATATATCCAGCAGGCCATCTATTAGAATATCTCCGGATCAAGGTACCGTGGCAGTTGGGGAAACTTTACAGTTTTACAGTAGTAATGGAACAACACCTTATGTATACAGTGTAACAGATCCAACGGTGGCTTCTGTTTCGGCAACCGGAATGTTAACCGGTTTAAAGAGGGGGAAAGTATACGTGGTATCCGAAGATCAAAACGGAGTTGTGGATTCAACCAACAATCCTATTGAAATAGTGCCATTTAAAATCACAATCAGAGATTCATCATACTATCAAAATCAGTGGGTGGATATACCTGTAAATGTGAGTTCACTGGATATTGAACAGGTATACTCCGGAAATATTACCATAGGTTATAACTCCGCCATATTACTAGCGGAGCGAGTGATTATAACAGATGCTATTCTGGAAAATACTGCCGTAGTTGAAGCTAACTTGAATAGGCCTGGTCAGGTGATTGTATCCTTTGCTTCAGATCAGGTTCTTACGGGAGGTGGGGTCTTGTTCTATATTCGTTTTCGTGTGGCTGACAGAACAAACGGCGCATCGCAACTGAACATCAGTGATGTCATATTCAATGAAAATCTGTATGCAGTTTATGATAACGGGTATTTTTCTATTACACCTCTTCCTTCGTTAGATGTTTCTCCTGCTACAGGAACTTTGTTTACCTCAGAAACACTTGAATTTAATGTTTCCGGTGGTACAGCACCTTACAGCTGGTCTGTTTCAAATCCTGCTTATGCAGATATTAATGAAAATGGATTGTTAACAGCTCTCTCCGGTGGTGATGTTAGGGTTAGTGTGCATGATTTTTTTGGTTCAGAAGGACATTCCAATACCATCTCAATATATGATGGGCAATTGATTATTGATGATGTTGAAACACCGGAGGATGATACAAACGTGGAGATTCCGGTAATGGTAACAGGATTAAATCAAGGTATGGAGGTCATCAGTTTATCAGGTCTGGTGAATGTGAACCTGGCAAAAATTCAGCAATACAGTTTATCTACTTCAGGTTCATTATCTGAGACTTGGGCCACCGCTTTTCATATGAATAACGAAGGTTTTCAATTTGCCATGGCAGGGACTAATTCTACAATGGGAGATGGAGTGCTTTTATATTTAGATGCGGAATTAGCTGCTGGTGCGGTAAGTGGTAATGTTATACCTGTTGTTATTAATGATGTGGTAGCCAATGAAGGAAGTCCTCGTTTATTGGTTGATCAGGGAAGTATAACAATAACACCTGCAACAGGAATCAATGAGAAACAAAGTAGGCGAGTAGTTATATATCCAAATCCTGCAAATAATTATTTGTGGTATACCTCTCCAAAATATCTTTTAAAAGTAAATATATATGGAATAACAGGAGAGGTTGTGAATTCACAATTATTTGAATCACAACAGAAAGAAGGGATGCTGAATGTTTCAAAAATATATCCGGGTATTTATATTTTTGAGTTTAAAGATGTAGATGGTCGGTATACTTATCAGAAACTTAAAATTGAGAGGTAAAGATTTATAACAAGGAGAAATACAATATTAAAAACAGGCTTTTACTAATAATCTGATTTCGATTATATACAGAGATCAGATGAATACGATCTGGTGATATATTATATATCAATTGAAGTATTAGTATGAGTCTGTTTTTTGATTGAAGTTTCAAATCGTACCTGGTTTACATTTTCAGGAATTCTGTTTCAGTATCATTCAACAGCTAATACTCCTCAGATACCGGAAAACCCGGAACGGTTCTCTATCAGCAAGCTGTAAATCAGAACCGTTCCCTAAACACCATCATGCACATCTCATTCGTATTATAATTTTGAGGATGAAGAATTAAAACAAACCTGAACTAGAAAAGCTCTCACCCGAGTTAAACTCTTAATACCTATTGAGAATAGGCTCTCCTCCTTTGTAAGGAGGAGAATTGATTTACAGCATGGTATTTTCAAACCAGATATAGCTAATACTCCTCAGATACCGGAAAACCCGGAACGGTTCTCTATCAGCAAGCAGCAAATCAGAACCGTTCCCTAAGCACCTTGCTACACATCTCATTCATACTATAATTTACAGAATGGTATTTCAAAACCAGATCCATCTAAAACTTCTCAAAAACCGGAAACCCGGAACGGTTCTCTATCAGCAAGCTGTAAATCAGAACCGTTCCCTAAAACCCATGCTGTACAACCCATTCATAGTATAATTTACAGGATTGTATTTCAAATGACGATCAAATCCTAATCCGGTATAAAAGGTAAATATCATGTTGCTTAAACAATTTTACCATTCCAGCTGTCTTATTAAATAAATTATACTTTAGCCATATGACAAATACACAAAAAGCAGGCATATTATTAGTTGCATTTGGTTCCACAGCCGATTCTGCACAAGTAGCATTTACCAATATATACAATAAGGTAAAACATGCCTTTCCGGAATTCAATATACGATGGGCGTTTACTTCCGGTTTTATACGCCGGAGCTTGCAAAAGAAAGGAGAGGAGGTTGATTCACCAATTATGGCATTAACCAAAATGGTGGAAGAAGGCTATACCAAAATTGCAGTACAATCCATGCATGTTATTCCGGGTAAAGAATATGATACACTAAAAGATACCATTGAATCATTTAAAAAATTGCCATACGATTCTCTGGAGATTAATTTGGGACCTCCGTTGTTAAATAGTCATGAAGATATGGAAGAGGTGTTGAAAGCACTGGATACATGTCTGCCAGCTTTTCAACCCAATGAGGCCATTGTTTTAATGGGACATGGAACTTCACATCCATCCAATATATATTATCCGGCACTCAATTACTATTTCAGAGATAGACATTCTAATGTTTATATATCTACCATTGAAGGTTATCCAACCATCAAAGAGTTAATTAAAGAATTAAAATCCGCATCAGTAACTAAGGTCTTTCTAATGCCCTTTTTAACTGTGCTTGGCGATCATGTAAAAAAAGATATGTGCGGAAATCACGACTCCAGTTGGTTTAATACACTTACCAAAGCAGGCTTTGAAGTTGAAGTGATTTTAACTGCTCTTGGAGAAATTGACGAGTTCGTTTCTATCTGGATAAAACATCTAAAGGAGGTTTATTAGTCTTCAGTTTTCAGTCCACAGTTTTCAGTCCACGGTTCTCAGTTCTCAGTTCTCAGTCTACTGCCCAATGTCTACTGCTTACTGTTTTACTGCCCACGATACCTCTCCTTAAAAATCAAAAGGTCACCATGCCTGTTTACCTATTTTTGTTTATCTTTCCTCAAATTCAAAATATGCATTTATGATTCAATGCCAGAATATTTCCCTTGCTTTTAAAGAAAAGGTGTTATTTGAGAATTTTAATTTTCAGGTGAATGAAAATGAATTTGTTACCATCAGTGGAGAATCCGGCAGAGGGAAATCCACTTTGCTGAAGATGCTACAGGGATATGTTTCTCCCGACAAAGGGATGGTTATGATACTGGGAACACCCCTTAATGAAAAAAATATCACAGATATACGTCAGTTAATAACATGGATTCCCCAAAACATTAACCTGCCCGTTAATTCAGGGAAGGAATTGGCGGAACTAATGGATATTAGTGATAAGGTGGATGAGATTCATCAGTATTTACATATGCTGGGACTGGATGCAGATTATTACGATCAGGATTTTCAAAAGATAAGCGGAGGTCAAAAGCAACGTATTATTGTAGCTATTTGCTTAAGCATGAATAAGCCAGTGGTTTTAATGGATGAACCAACAGCATCTTTGGATGAAAGTTCTATCCGGAAACTGTTAAAAACAATCCAGTCATTAAAAGGCAAAACCATCATCTCAGCATCGCATAATTCCACATGGTTAAATAATTCAGACCGGGTTATTGAATTGTAAGGTAGTATATTAATACCCCTTAAAGCATTTTACATGAGTAATATAACAGATATAAATACTATTGATTTGGCACTGGGATTCCTGGTAATGGTGATTCCCGTTTCTTTCTTCTTATATTTTAAGATTAAAATGGTTCAAAGTGTGCTGATTGCTCTGGTAAGGATGGCTGTACAGCTCTCATTGATTGCCTTTTATTTAGAATGGATTTTTGAGCAGAACAATGCCTTATATAATAGCCTATGGGTTTTTGTAATGATTCTTGTGGGGATTGGTACATCTATTAGGCGCATTGGATTAAACTGGAGGTATTTTGTTGCTCCCCTGTTTTTGGCAGCAATGACTTCCGTAATTATCATCGATAGTTTTTTTCTGGGCTGGATCATTAAGTTGGATTACTTTTTTGATGCCAGATATTTTATACCCATTACAGGTATGGTGTTAGGGAATTCACTCAATCATAATATTGTGGGACTGAGTACGTATTTTGTAGGATTATCAGAAAAAAGAGAATTGTATTATTTTTTACTGACCAATACTGCGGACACAAAATTATCAATTCGTCCTTTTATAGAGGATGCGGTAAAGCGGGGATTAAATCCACTTATTGCCACTATGACGGTTATTGGTTTAATCTCCTTACCAGGTATGATGACGGGTCAGATACTTGGAGGAAGTTCTCCGGCAGTAGCTATCAGATATCAGATCATGATCATGTTGGCCATTTTTACCGGCTGCACAATTAATCTATTCTTAAGTATTTTATTCTCAAATAGGTTTGTATTCGATAAGTATAATCGATTTAAAGATAATGTGCTGAAGAAGTAGGGAGGAGGTGCAGTCTACAGTCCACAGTCTTCAGTCTGCATTCAGTGACTGGATCTTTATACCCTTCGTTTGGAATTTCATGAATTATAGCATGTGCCAAAAAAGGACAGGATTGATGTACCGGAAGTAGCCAAGGCATGTTATATAATTTCAAAATACTGACTCGTGATTGAATATAACAGAGCACAATCTACAGTCATCAGTCCACGGTCCATTGCTTACTGCCTACTGCTTACTGAAGACTGCCTACTGTTTCTGCCCACAGAAGACTACATTCATATAAAAGATCAAATATCAACTTGCCAACGAAGTCAGGATAAAGCCTACCTTGTTAGAATTGATATCTTAATAAAAAATAAGCTACACAGTAAAAAATGTCCTTAAAAAGTTTAATTTTGTTTTCTTTATAGTTTGCAATCAAAAAACTGCATAGGTTTTACATGGTCTTAAATCTAATATCCAAAGAAAATAAAATGAGAATTCCCTCAAAGGTAAATTGGTTACCGCTGATTACATTGCTATTTTTTGTCTCGTGCATACCACAACGAGAAACATTATATTTACAGGATAAAGAGGAGCCGGAGATGGCTTTTAAAGAGCTTACAGAAATCACTGGTAAGTATTTATTACAACCCAATGATTATTTGTATATACGGGTTTCTACTTTTGATCCTAAAATATCAGAATTCTTTAATCCTACTCAGGGAGGTAGCTCCAGCGTTGCCCAGCAAGGAAATAATCTGTTCATGTATATGATTGATGATGATATGAATATTGATTTTCCATATGCAGGTAAAATTAACCTGAAAGATTGCAATATTGTCCAGGCTAAAGAAAAAATCAGAGAGGGTTTAAAACCGTACCTGAAGGATGCCAATTTAATTGTAAGGTTGGGGACAAATTATTTTACTATTCTGGGAGAAGTAAAGTCACCCGGACAACAAAAAATGAGTCGTGATCAGATTACCATTTTTGAGGCCATTGGTATGGCAGGTGATTTAACGGCTTTTGGTAAAAGAAAAGATGTAAAAATAGTTCGTCCGTTACCTGATGGCAGTAATAAAACATTTACGGTTGATATTTCCGATCACAATATTGTAGGGTCAGAGTATTATTATATCTATCCAAACGATTTTATTTATGTACGACCAATGAAAGCAAAACAATGGGGGATTGGTGAAGCTTTTAATATTGGTGTTTTATCAACATTGTTGAGTTTTACAGTAACCATTATTGCACTAACCAAATAAAATATCAAAACATTTTATCATCAACCAACATCGTAATGAATAATACCTCTTCAAAGCCCTCTTCAGAATCAGGCTTAAATTTTAATCTGGATTTTAAAAAGTTGATTCGTGATGTGATACAATTTTGGTGGCTGTTCTTGATCACCATACCTCTGGCCATTGGTAGCGTTTATGGTTTACATAGGTGGGTAACTCCAATTTATAGTGCTTCTATGAGAATAATAATGGAGGAACGTGGTGAGAATAATCCGCAGAACGATATGATGGAAGGTTTCGGATTAACTCCCGGAATGAGAAATGTAGATAATCAGATTGCTTTACTGTCCTCTTGGGATATGGTTTATAAAGCCATAGATCATCTTGATTTTAATGTGTCGTATTTTGTCAAAGGGAATATTAAAACAACTGAAATATATCCGGCATCAAATTTTGAGGTAGAGTTTGATTCATTACATGCACAGCTCTTGCATACACCGTTTTATGTAAAAATGCTTGATGATGATACCTTTGAATTGAATTATTCGGGATCAGGACAAGGGGCGTATAATTATACCACTAGAAATATGTCGGGAGGAGTGGGTAATCAGGAATATTCTGAATTACATCGCTTTGGAGAATGGATTACTTCGGATGCATTTCGTTTTAAGGTTATTTGTGATGGGTGTAAACTGCCTGAAGATATGGTTCACTACTTTGTATTTAATCATCCTAATACCTTAACAGCAAAGTACACCGGTATATTAAGAGCTAACAAGATGAATGAGAATTCTTCTATAGTTCAACTTTATCTGACCGGAGCCAATAAAAATAAGAATATAAAATTCCTGAATACACTTGCTGAGGTTTTTATTGAGTCAAACCTTGAAAAGAAAAATCTGATTGCCACCAATACCATTCAGTTTATTGAATCGCAACTGGTAAATATTAGCGATTCATTAAGTAATACAGGAACAGAACTGAGTAATTTCAGAACTTCAAACCGTATTCAGAGTATTTCTTCCAAAGCTGACTATTTATTTGATCAGTTACAAGAAGCTGAGCAAGAGCAGGCCAGAATTGTTATTACCAGAAATTATTATCAAAACCTGAAAGATTATTTTGAGAATGAGAATTTTGAGAATGATGTGATTGCACCAGCCTTATATCAAACAGATAATCAGATTATATCTTCTCAGATTCAGCGTATTATGGAGTTGAATACAGAGCGTTTATCCATCACCAAACCATTGGGAGAAAGCATAAACCCATTGGTTGAACAAATGGATCTGGATCTTAATCTGGCAAAGGAAACGCTGATTAAGACTATTGAAAACCAGATGAAAGTACTGAAGGAGGATATGACCCGAATCAATCAGGAAAAAGTGAAGTTTGAGCAGGATCTGTATAGTCTGCCGGAAACAGAAAGGAAGTTATTGGGTATTGAACGAAAGTTTGAGTTGAATAATGAAGTATATACTTTCCTGCTCCGCCGAAGATCAGAGGCGCAAATTCAAAAAGCATCAAATACGCCGGATCATCAGGTTCTTGAAGCAGCACGTAGTGGAGGAATGGTTTCACCTAATATTAAAGGTAATTATCAAAAGGCTCTATTGGCCGGGTTATTTATCCCTTTATTATTTTTAATCATCAGACAGCTGCTGAATAATAAAATTACTTCAGTTGAAGATGTGGAAAAAATTACCGGTTTACCTTTAGTAGGTCAGATTCTGCACAGCAACAAAGAGGAAACTAATGTAGTAAAATATCATCCCAAATCAGTGATTACTGAAACGTTCAGAAGGGTACGTACCCGATTGGAATTTATGGTGGGAGAAAAGAGTTCTCCTATTGTTACAGTGACTTCATCTATGCCTGGTGAAGGAAAAACGTTTTGCTCCCTGAACCTGGCATCGGTATTTGCTTTAGCAGGTAAAAAAACCATTCTGGTGGGGTTTGATATGCGTAAGCCCGGCTTGAATAAAATTTTGGATCTAAATGGTAATGAGGGTCTTTCTACTTATTTAATAGGTAAAGTAACGTTGGAGGAAGTAGTGATACCTTCTCCTTCCGGTCTGGAGAATCTGTATATCCTGCCATCAGGACCAATTCCTCCAAATCCGTCAGAATTAATCAGTTCACCAAAAACAGAAAAATTGTTTGAACAACTCAAAGCAGAGTATGATTTTATTGTGCTGGATTCGCCACCTATGGGTGTTGTTTCTGATCCTTATCTGTTAGCCAGATATTCAGATACCATCGTATTTTTGGTTCGTCATAATCATACTATACGCGAGGTGTTTGCGCATACTATCCAGAATCTGACTAATGAAGGAATCAATAACGTGAGCATCTTGCTCAACGATCTGAATATGAAACAGGGGGGGTATGGTTCTAATTATGGTTATGGATACGGCTATGGATACGGACATGGTTATTACGAGGAAGCATGATGACATTCAATGTATAGACTCAGGAAACAAGGTAGATTTGCAATTATGTGAGTCTGTAGATCTCAGTCTGTAGTCCTCAGTCTACAGTCCTCAGTTTACAATCCACTGCTTACTGCCTACTGCTTACTACTAATTGCCGATAGCAACAAGTACACAGCTTTTTATAAATCACCTCCAACTTTCTCCAATGAGGCTACCTTTTTCTTCGTGCTGAGAAATTTTCAGATAGGTGGGGATTTCCTGCTGTAATTCTTCGACATGGGAAATAATGCCAACTATGCGGTTTTCCTTTCTTAAATTTTTTAAAGTGCTGAATACAACATCTAAAGATTCTTTATCCAGAGAGCCGAAACCTTCATCCAGGAAAAAGAAATTTTGCTTTGCCTGTGCCATATTCTGGATATTATCTGAAAGAGCCAGTGCCAGTGACAATGCCGCTTGAAAAGTTTGTCCTCCCGAAAGGGTTTTTATACTACGTAGTTTACCACCATTCAGGTAGTCTCTCACTTCAAAGTTATTGTCATCATTCAGTTCCAGACTCATCTTCTGTCGTGTCATCTTATAAAAGCGGTCGTTGGCAGCAAGACATAAATTCTGCAGATATACCGAGGAGATGTAATTGACAAAGCCACTGGAAGCAAACAGCTTTTTTAAGGTTGAAATATTATCTCCACGAATTTGTAATTCTTCACGTTTTGCGTGAAGCTCCTTTTTAAGGATTAACTTTTTTTGTAAGTCATCATATACCGACTGCAATTCTCCTTGAGAACGAATAAGAGAGGTCAGTTTCTGATTGTTTTCTTCATAACTTAACTGTGCCTTTTTATGTGCTTCAGCATTATACTGCTGCTTGTTGAGTTGTTGGTTAAGATTTTCTATTGTTTTATTTACCAGTTGTTCTTTGTGTTTGAAATCGTTGATTTGTTGTTTTACAGCCACAGTATCAAGTAATTTCTTTAATACCGTTTTAATCTTCTCAATCCCATCAAAGTCCGAATTCTCAATTTTAACATCTAATTCCGCCACTAACTTTTGATGAGATGTTTGTTCATCACTTAAGTATTTCTGATTGGCTTTATGGGTACCTTCAAGCAAGTTAATTGACTTGCTTAACTGCTCAGCTTTTTCCTGAATATGGGAATAATCGTGCTGTATTTGAATGGTTCTCCTCTCTAACTCAGATTGATAATTGATGAGCTCGTCTGTAGTGCTTCCCTGGTGCTTACGAAGTGATTTTTCTTTAATCTGCGATTGAAGAAGTTGAATGGTATTTTCCTGTTTATCCGTTTCCTTTTGTATATTCTGAAGCTCCAGTTGAAATCTTTCTTTGTTTTTAAGCGCTTTATTGTATTCTTCTTTTAATCGAAATAATGCTTCTTCCTTCTCAGTAATTGATTTACTCGTTACTTTAGTATTTGCAATGGTTTCATTTAACGACTTTTCGTCTTTATACTTTTCAACCATCTTGCCTTGATGCTGCTCTATTGCCTCACTTATTTGTTTAATCTTAGCATCAGCTTCACTTTTTTGTGATTGTAGCGGACCTGTAACATTAAAATAATTTTCAATGGCCTGCAACGACATATCCAGCTGTTTAATCTGTTGCTCAAAAATTTGTTTTTGCTTTCTCTGTTGCTCTAATTCGCTTTTTAAATCCTTGCTGTTTAAAGGAGAGGGATGCTCTTTGGATCCGCATAAAAGACATGGTTCTCCGTCCACCAAATTATTGGCATAGCTCTCCAGGCCGGTATGAATCAATGTTTTTTCAATGCGTTTATTGAACGCCTCCAACTCCTTATACTTTTCATCTCTTATTGTTGTCAATTCCGCAGACCAATTCTGTTTGTTTTCCGATAGGATTGAAAGTACCTCGTGGGTATTTAATTGATTCTTTAATTTCTGGAAAAAGCTATCGCTTTGTTCTTCTGTTTTCCTGGCATTTAGCAGAGATTCTTTATGGTTTTCAACAAGTGTTTTCAGCGTACTGTGCCATTGTTGAGCCTGAGTAAGTTCTTCAATATTCGGCAATTGATTTCGCAACTGCTTCAAATCATTATTCAGGGCTACTTCCTTCTTCTCCAAATCAATAACATGTTCTGATAAATCATTAACATGCCTGGTTCCGTTTTGCAGTCTGATACTGTTTTTCTCAACGCCCTCTCTGGCTTTTCTAATTTCAATAAGCTTTTTTATATCATCAATTTCTTGATTAATATCCGGTAGTTGTTCCTGTTTTGATTTCAGAACCAGGTATTCCTTTTCACATTGTTTGAAGTTTACCTTCAGATCATTCAGCTCCTTTTGGCTATTATTTATTTCCTTTTCAAGCTGTTTTATTTTGTTCTCATGATGATACAGCGCATCTATGTAACTCTTGAAATGAATAGCACAGTATTCAAATTCATGTAGTTCCTTCTCAAGTATTACAATTTTTTCTTTTTGTTCTTCAAGTTGCTTTTGCAGGGATAGGTTTTCCTGCAATTGTATGCTTATCTCCTGTAACCGAGTGAAGGTTTTAAGTGTATTTTCCTTTTCCTTTTGATCCTGAGTAATGATCTGAATCGTTTTTAACACCTCATTTAGTTGATGCTGAAGATCCTTGGATTGAACCTCTGAGATTTCCCCTAATTGTTCTAACCTTCCGTTCAGGGTTTGCAAAAGCGCATTGTTTTTTCCTTCCAGTGCTTTTACTTTAAAGGAAAGCTCAAATCTGTCCAGGTTAAATAATTCCTTCATCATCTGAGTTCTGTCTTTATTACCCAATTGAAGAAACTCCTGAAACTTACCCTGCGGAATAATGATGGTACGTTTAAAGTTATCGTAACTAAGTCCTATCAGGTTTTCCAGTCTTTCAGCTGATATAGGCTCGTACTCGTCATGTTTTTTTTTGTAGATAACCCTTTCCGGTTTCTTTACGTCTTCATATTTCTTACTGTTTCTTTTAGCTTGAACCACAACACGGTATTCGGTATCTTCCTTTCCCAACCAAAAATCAAATTCAATATATAGCAGATTTGATTTCAGATTCATCATGTTGTAATTCCGGTTATCGCCCGATAAATTTAAACGATCTGTTTTTCCGTATAAAGCAAATGTAATGGCCTCCAGAATCGAACTTTTACCACTACCAACGGTGCCAAATATGCCAAATAAATGACTGTCGGTAAGATTATCAAATTCAATGCTTTGCTTTTGTTGGTAGGAATATAATCCTTCTATGGTTAGTCTTTTAGGAATCATGCTTCGGTATCTTTTTCGGCAATTATTTCATGAAATAAATTCATTAAATTCTCATCAGGTGTTGTTCCTTTGGTGTGTTTAAAATAATCAAGAAACAGCTCTTTCATGTTTTTATTTAAATCAATAGTTTTTTTGATTCCTGTTGATTCATCTTTTTGTTTGGATTGAGGTATCAGCGTAATGATTCCCGGATGAGTCTGAGATAAAGTTCGTCTGTCTTTGGCTGTCAGGTATTCATCCGTTTCAATTGTGAGTTCAATCAGATTTTCCTTGTTTAGCTCCAGCAATTGCAGGGCTTCATTCATACCTTGGGCAAATAACCGTATGAGCTTCTTTCCTTTTTGTAAGGGTAAAAAGGAAACCCTGGCTTCACAATCAGGCTTCACATCAATGATAGACACGTATTTCTGTTGGTTGGCCTCTGCAAAAGAATAGGGAAGCGGACTGCCTGAATATACTACAGGATGATGGGAGGAATTGATCATTTGCTTGCGGTGTAAATGTCCCAGTGCTACATATTGTACTTGTTCCGGAAAGTTTTCTGTATAAATAGCCTGTGCACCTCCCACATGTAAAATGGGTTTTTCATCATCAGGTTCCTCCGGAGGAGTTGTGTCTTTAGGAATGACAAACAGGTGAGTTGCCAAGAGATTAACTCCTTTGTGGTCGCAGTATTTCTCAGCTAACCGGCCCCACATTTCTTGAAGAACTTCTCGAAGTTCCTCTTCTTTATCATTATGTTGCATTGCTTGCTTTAACCTATGCTCATTGGCATAAGGAGTTGTAATTATACGCATCGGGTAGGAGAGTCCGGGTATCTTCAATTCAATAAATCCGGATTCCGATTGAAGTACTTCTAATCCTGATTCAAGAGAAAAAGGTGCCAGGTGAGTATTTGGGTAACCAATAAATATAATACCACATTCACGAGCCAGCGGATCCGCCGTTTCCACCCTGTCGGGAGAGTCATGGTTCCCTGAAATGGCAATTACAGGTCGTGCACCCTGGTTGGCTAACTTTTTAAGAGTACGGTAAAATAACTCAATGGATTCTGTGGATGGATTGTACGTATCGAACAGATCTCCGGCAATAACCACAGCATCTGCTTTTTCATTATCTGCAATCTCACATATCTCCTCCAGTACCTCTCTTTGCTCCTCAATCCTTGAATAATATTCTAATTTTTTACCTATATGCCAGTCGGCTGTATGTAGTATTTTCATGTATACCGAAATTTGTGTTAAGATGCAGCTATCGCCTCTGGTTATTCTACACCCATATCAAAAAATCAAAAATACTATAAAATGAATTGCTACTAAAGAATACTGGAAAGAAAACGGAAGGGAATGTTTGTTTTATTTTAAGTCTTTTTTAATCACCTTCAGGTTCGTATATCACTGTACTCCTAAGGAGGGGTGGGTAGTTTAGTTGTTTATCCTGAAAATTTTAATATGAAGGAGAGTTACATGATAGTATTTAGGGAACGGTTCTGATTTGCAGCTTGCTGATAGAGAACCGTTCCGGGTTTCTGGTATTATTTTAATTCTTCATCCTGAATAGTATGAAGGAGAGTTGTTGTCGGTAGGGGATTATCCGCTATCTGATCTTTCCTGTTGTCTTACTTACCTGACCAACAACAGGAAAGATAATGTTTATTTACTTGTTACAGAAATATCTCTTTACCGGTTTGTACTGATTCAGTTTATCCAATTGTTCTTGAACTTCAGTTGGAGCCAGTACATATTCTTTACATTTGTCGGAACAACTATTTGAATATTCTACTGCACATTTTTCGCATTGTATAAAAAGGATATTACACCGTACATTGGCACAATTGGTATGCGTATCACATGGTTCTCCACATTGATGACAATGGCTGACAATCTCGTCACTTATGCGCTCACTTAAGCGGTTGTCGAAGACAAAGTTTTTACCCTGGAACTTATTTTCTAATCCATTATTAGCTATTTGTCTTTTATAATCTATGATACCACCATACAATTGATTTACATCCTTAAAGCCATGATGTTTTAAAAAGGCACTTGTTTTTTCACAACGAACACCACCAGTACAATATAACAGTACTTTTTCTTCTTCTTTTCCTTTTAAAGTTTCCAGTACTTCTGGTAATTCTTCCGCAAAAGTTTCAGCTTTAGGTAGTACCGCATTCTTAAACCGGCCAATTTCACTTTCGTAAAAATTACGCATATCTACAACAACAGCACCTTCATCCATTGCCTTATTCCATTCTTCTGCAGTAAGATGTTTCCCCACATTAGTTACATCATATTCATTTTCCTCTAATCCGTCAGCTACTATTCTGTTTCTCACCTTTACCTGAAGTTTAATAAATGATTTACCATTATCTTCAATAGCAATTTTAAATGGTATATCTTTTAGGTAGGTGTGTTTATTTATGTTATCAACAAATGCATCCCAATTATGCTCAGGTACATTCATTTGGGCATTTATACCCTCTTTGGCCACATAAATTCTTCCCAGACAATTTAACGCTTTCCATTCTTTAAATAGAGTATCTCTGAATTGATCGGGCTCATTAATAATCACATATCTGTAAAATGACACTGTAATTCTTTTGAATTCTTCGTTTTCTAAACGTGTTTTTAATTCTTCAGGACTATATATATTAATTAAGTCCTTTTTGCCTTTGTTTGGATCCATTGATTTTTTTTTCTGCAAATATATAAAATAAAGATAAAAAGGTCTTTTAGTGATATAATATTGATATTTTGGAAGAAAAAGCATTTGAATCCCTTTAGTAGTACAGAATGCAATAAAATTATTCAAAAAAATACAAATTTTCACAAAGAATTGTATAGTGTTGATATACAGTGTTTAAACATGTAGATTGTGAATTGATGTTAGCGAATGAAAGAAAATATGATAAATATTTAACTAAAAAAAAGCATTTTCTAAGCTGTGGATTTGGTAAATACTAGGAATAATCTATATTTGTAAGGCAAATTTGGTGAACTTAGTTGTTAACCCTAAAAAAATAACAGTTATTATGAACAAAGCTCAATTAATTGACGCTATCGCCGGAGATTCTGGTTTAACTAAAGCAGACGCAAAAAAAGCGTTAGATTCATTTATTAATGTAACCAGTGAAGCACTTAAAGGTGGTGATCGTATTTCTTTAATCGGTTTCGGTTCTTTTTCAGTTTCTGAAAGAAGCGCAAGAACAGGTAGAAATCCACAAACTGGTAAAGAAATTCAAATCGCAGCTAAAAAAGTGGTTAAATTTAAAGCTGGAAGTGAACTAGGTGACGCAGTTAACTAATTCTCCGTTTTGGAAAAGATACAAAGAGAGTGCTTTAGCACTCTCTTTTTTTTTGCTCTGATTTGCAGGTGAATTATTAAAACAGGAGCTCAGGACTGGTTTTATATAGGTAACCTCTAAAAATTAGTATTAAAAAAGCCTCATTTACCCGGTCTTTTTTTGATGCCGGATAGTTTGCCTGGTCTGGTATTTCCCATTAATGAATTGTATATAATAACCTGAGTTCGATTAAAATTAGCGAGCTCAAATTTCAGTAAATGATTGATTTACAATATAAATTTTTGAGACATAGCGAGCTATGGTGATAAAATTTAGAGCCGTAAATCGATTATTTACTGAAAAGCTATGAATT
>JBNKRV010000044.1:0-35929 GCA_050296935.1 Marinilabiliaceae bacterium
CAAACAGCTTTTCTTTCTTAACGTTTCGTTTACTGATTTTTTTAACGCTTTTTCATGAAGGCGGAAATGCTACCCTGATATTTGAAAGATACCTTATAACCCGTTAGAAATAAAGATTATGCTAAGGTTAAATAGTTTATGCCGGACACTAATGATTTGAATGATACATTATTCTGTAATTATTTTGTCACAAATGAGTTAGGATGAAAAATTAATTATTACCTTTGCAGCCGCAAAACAGAGTTTTTGCAACATTTGTTAAACAAATAATAATTAAACACATGCCAGTAAAAATTAGATTATCTAGACACGGGCGTAAAAGGCATGCTTTCTACCACATTGTGGTAGCAGATAGCAGAGCACCACGTGATGGTAAGTACATTGAGCGTATTGGATCTTACAATCCTAATACGAATCCTGCTACAATCGATTTAAATTTCGATAAAGCTTTAACTTGGTTAAGCAACGGAGCACAACCTACAGATACAGCAAGAGCTATCTTGTCGTATAAAGGGGTAATGATGAAAAAACACCTTTTAGATGGTGTTAAAAAAGGTGCTTTTGATGAAGCTGAGGCTGAAAAAAGATTTCAGGCTTGGTTAACTGAAAAAGAAGCTAAAATTCAAGCTAAGGTTGATGGTCTTGCAGGCAAAGCTGCAGATGAGGCTAAAGCAACTCTTGAGCGTGAAGCAAAAATTAATAGCGAAAGAGCAGAAGCTCTTGCTAAAAAGAATGCTGAGTTAGCTGCTGAGGCTGAAGCTGCTACAGCTGCTGCTGAAGCTCCGGCTGAAGATGCTGCTGCAGAAGGAGATGAGTCTCCGGAAGCACCAGAAGCTCCTGCTGCTGAGTAATTCATAAAATATTAACATTGAGTAGTTCGATGTAATAAAGTAACCCTCATTTTTTAATGAGGGTTTTTTTATGCATTGTTATTTGTTAGTTTTATAAAATGTGTTCGTTTTGCAATAGAGATTTCGAATGCATATATACTGAGATTGTACTTTATCGATTTATTAAATATGATTATAAAAGACGATTGTGTAAAAATAGGTTTCATTAATAAACCGCACGGTGTTAAAGGCGAACTGACATTAACTTTATTTGAAGGTTTTTATGCAGAAGATATCGATGTTGATTTTTTATTGCTTGAAATAGATAATGGATTGGTTCCGTTTAGTGTGGAAGCGCAACGAGAGAAAGGTAGTAAAACGCTTTTAGTAAAGTTTGAGGATGTTGAATCCGAAAATAAAGCTCACGAATTGTCTGGTACAGAGGTGTATGTTGAATCATCTGATCTTAGTATGGATGAAGAGTCAGTTTCGGGTGCTTTGGTTGGTTACCGTGTTGTAGATAAGTTGAAAGGTAATATTGGTGTGATTACAGCTATTAATGAAATTGCTAACAATCCACTTTTTGAAGTGGATAATAATGGTATTGAAATTCTATTTCCGGTGAACCCTGATTTTATTTTGAATATTGATGATCAACAGAAAATATTGAATGTCAACCTTCCTGAAGGCTTGGTGGATATGTATTTAAATGATGAAGATGAAGAATGATTTTAAAATTGACAGTCTTTTTCAAGATTGCTAATTTGTTTTCTCCATTCACTTGAAACCTCAATCGAACTTTGGGTTTTATGATCAAATCCGACCATTACAGAATGACAAACCGCCTTGGTGTTCCCTGCCTCATCAGTTAAATGCTGTACAAGATTCATGCTTTTTGTTCCGATTTGAGTAATCTTGGTTTTTAACTGTAGATTATCATTGATAAAAACAGGCAAAGCAAAGTCTGTTTTTATGGAAGCTATTATAGCTGCAAATTTCTTCCATTCAATACTTTTTGAAAAAACGGTTTTAAAATATTCCATCCTTCCTAAGTCAAAGTATTCCTGAATAATTGCATTGTTCACATGTCCAAGACTATCAATGTCATTAAATCTTATCTGGACGGGGACTTTATGAAAAAACTGTACTTTTTCGATTTCCATTTTACTCTCTTATAATCTTAACCATACCACCAACATCAAGCTTTATGATGCCTGAAGGGGCAGGGTTCGATGTTTCTTCCTGACGATAATTAACAATAAAATCAACTCCATTCTTTACATCCTCAGCTATCTCTCCAAAATTTTGTGGAGGCGTTTGTCCGCTAATATTAGCTGAAGTAGATACAATTGGCTTTTTAAAACGTTGACAAAGTCGATTTGAAAAAGTTTCCTCTGTAATACGTATTCCTATACTTTTGTCCTCTGCTAAAAGATTTGAAGCTAGGTTCTTAGCGTTTGGGTAGATGATGGTAAGAGGTTTTGTGGAGAGTTCAATTAAATCCCATGCCATCTCCGGAACCTCTTCAATATATGAGTTAAGTTTGGCATCGTTGTCAAGTAGTATCAACATACTCTTGCTATCACGGCGCTGTTTAAGTTCGTAAACTTTTTTAATAGCATCTGCATTTGTAGCATCGCATCCAATCCCCCAAATAGTATCTGTAGGATAAAGAATCAATCCGCCTTGCTGCAATACTTCTACTGCCTTTTTTATATCTTCATTCATGGCATGGAATTTTAGATAGAAAACAGGAGACATTTCATTTGCAATCTCCTATTTCCATCTTTCTGAAAAATTAAACAGCAACGTTATTTTCTCTTAACGCATCGTTTAATGAAGTTTTCTTATCTGTTGATTCTTTTCTTTTTCCAATGATTAATGCTGCTGGAACCTGAAAATCACCTGCAGGGAACTTCTTAGTATAACTTCCCGGTATAACAACTGAGCGTGGAGGTACATATCCCTTGTATTCAACAGGTTCATCACCTGTAACATCAATAATTTTGGTCGACCCGGTTAAAACAACGTTGGCTCCAAGTACTGCCTCTTTACCAACGCGACATCCTTCAACAACAATACAACGTGATCCAATAAATGCATCATCTTCAATAATAACAGGAGCTGCCTGAATAGGTTCTAAAACACCGCCAATTCCAACACCACCACTTAAGTGAACGTTTTTACCGATCTGAGCACAGCTACCAACAGTTGCCCATGTATCAACCATAGTTCCTGTTTCAACGTAGGCCCCGATATTTACATACGAAGGCATTAATACCACACCACTTGAAATATAAGCACCATAACGTGCAACAGCATGAGGAACAACGCGAATTCCAAGTTCAGCATAATTTCTTTTCAGCGCCATTTTATCATGAAATTCCATAGGGCCAGCCTCAATTGTTTCCATTTTCTGAATTGGGAAATATAGAATAACGGCTTTCTTAACCCACTCATTAACTTTCCAATCATCGCCATTGGGTTCAGCTACTCTAATTTCACCTTTATCCAATTTCTCCATTAATGTGCGGATAACATCTTGTGTTTCAGGTTTGCTTAATAAATCCCTGTTTTCCCAGGCTTGTTCAACAACTTGTTTGTACTGCTCTAACATGATATACTATTTATAATTTGGTGCGAAAATACAATGAAACGATTCTAATTGCAAATCATTGTTGTACTTCTGTAAGAGTTTGATTTTTATTCGACTTATGTATTGTGATAGTGTAAGTTTGAATATTCTCAAAATTAACAATTAATAAAGGTTAAAGTTTGGTTAACAATCCATTAAAAGTTACTTTTTTAATTAAATGTTCATATTTTTCAATTTTTAAGCAGCAATTGTTTATGCGTTTAATATTATCAATAGGATTAATTATTCTTTCATGCCATGTATTGGCTCAGAATAGCGAACCAGAACAGGCTTGGGTAAAATTACATATTATTGATAATGTAGATAATAGGCCTATTCAGAATGCTCAGATTGTGAGTTATGAAACAATGCTTTTCTATAATTCAGATTCTGCGGGAATATTTAGAAATACTTTTAATGTAACAGATTCCATAAAAGTATTTGGTATGGGATATGATGCGGTTGTACTTAAGATTAAGAATATTATAACCAATGAGGATTCCGTGAAGAATGTCTTTTTGTCTCGTCGTTCGTATATGATAGCTTCTGTTGATGTGCCTGCAGAAAAAGAACTTCAACTTCATATGCCAGATGATATTCATGTAAATGTTAAAAATACAACTCCGGTTTCTATACGTAGTGACAACTTTACCCAAAAACCACCTGTTTTGGCTGCAGTTGTGTCACCAGTAAGCTACATTTATTATTATACCAGCAAGAGGGAACGGAGAAAAAGAAAATTCAGGGAGTTGTTACAGCAGGAGAAAGAAGAGGAAATTGTAAATAATATGTATTCACGTGAGTTGATAAAAGAGATAACGGGTTATGTAGGTAAGGAACTTGATAAATTCATGGTGTTTTGTAATATTAATATTAAAATTGATTCAAGTGATAATCCTTTAATAGTTAAACAAAAGGTATTAGAATTAAAAGAAAAATATGAAACAGAAAAGTGATATTAAATATAGAATATCATTGATCTTGTTAGGATTGGTTATTCCTGGTTTTCTTTTCTCTCAAAAGGTTGAAAAAAAAGTTTTGAATGGTAGTGTAATTGAAGAAACTTCAAATAAGCCTATTGAATTTGGGGCGATTAAAAATATGAATAGTAATCAAGTTACACTTACAGATGAACTTGGTCATTTTGAGTTAACTGGATCTGTTGGGGATACTTTGCGATTTCATAGTCTCGGTTATGTAGATACGACCTGGGTTGTTGCATCTGTATGGTATCTGAATAATGAAAATATAGAATTAAAAGTAAAACCAAATTCTTATGCAATTGACGAAGTTCAGGTTGTAAGGTTTTATTCGTATGCACACTTTAAGCAGGCATTTAAAGATTTAAGACTGCCTGAAGATGAAAATGAAAGAGTTCGGGGTATGGTGAGTGGTTGGGATTTTAGTGAAGCCATTGCCTTAGGTAAAGCCGATAAAAAATTCGAGGAAGGAACTTTGGGGATATCATTTTCGGTTGGAGGGAGACCCCAAATCGATAAACAACGTGAAGAAGTCATGAGGCTCGAAAAAATTGCAGATGAAAGTGAAAGGTTTAACTATTTTATCTCGAGAGAAAATATTTCGGAATTGACTAGTTATCATGGTACCTGTCTGGATTCATTTATGGTATTTCTCAACTCCAGCTATTCCATTAGTTATAAAATGCAGGAATATGAATTGCTAACATCAATAAGGGATGCTAATAAGTCCTTTAAAGTACTTAAAGGTTCTGAAGAATGGTATTCCGAATCGGATTCAATGAATGTTCAGTAGTGTATTGTTGTATCCATTGTTGTTTCCAATTTGTTAACCGATTTTTATAAACCAATCAAAATCTTTTATCTTTAAACAAATTTCAGATTTAATCAAACAGAAAGGATGGATGAACAAGTTAGTCTAACTCAGATTGTATCACGTTTTGTAAATAATACAAACGAAAATATTTTTTTAACCGGTAAAGCAGGAACCGGTAAAACTACTTTTCTAAGAAATATTCGAAATCATACCCACAAAAGTGTGATTGTTGCAGCTCCTACAGGTATTGCTGCAATCAACGCTGGTGGAGTTACTTTGCATTCGCTATTTCAATTGCCATTTGGCTCATTTATTCCGGATAACAATGGATTGGTAAATCAGCAAATTAGTGGCCAGGTAAATACGCCACGAACCTTATTAAGCTCCTTTCAAATGCACAAGAATAAGCGAAATATCCTTAAAAAGATGGAGCTCTTAATTATTGATGAGGTTAGTATGTTAAGGGCAGATATTCTGGATGCAATTGATTTGGTATTAAGGCATGTGCGAAGGGAAAGAGAGAAGCCGTTTGGAGGTGTTCAGGTTTTGTTTATTGGTGATATGTTGCAGCTTCCTCCCGTTGTAAAGGATGCTGAATGGAATATTCTGGCTCCTTATTATTCGGGAGTTTATTTTTTTAATGCTCAAGTGCTTCAGAAATTGCCACCCTTATATGTCGAGCTTGAAAAAGTTTACCGGCAGTCTGATCAGTTGTTTATTAATTTGTTGAATAATCTTAGAAACAATAAGCTGACACATGAAGACAGAACGTTGCTCAATAAATACTATCAGTCAAATTATCAACATAATTCTGGTGATGGGATTATTTTGCTTACTACCCATAACAGAATAGCAGATAAAAAGAATTATCAGGCATTAGCAAGTATCAAGGAAAAATCTGTTTGTTTTGATGCCATTGTGAAAGGTGAGTTTAGTGAGTATAGCTATCCCACTGATAAACGGCTTGAATTTAAAAAAGGAGCACAGGTGATGTTCACCAAGAATGATTATTCGGGCGAGCAACGTTATTTTAATGGTAAAATCGGAATCATCACGAAATTAAATAAAGAGGAGATTGAAGTGAGCTTTACTGATGGATCTGAACCTGCTATGGCTGAACCGTATGTATGGGAAAACAAAAAGTATGCGGTTAATAAGGAAACGAATGAGATTGAAGAAAACCTAGTAGGTGAGTTTAAGCAATATCCTTTAAAACTGGCATGGGCAATTACAGTTCATAAAAGTCAGGGATTAACTTTTGATAAAGCTATTATTGATGTTGAAAATGCATTTGCTCCAGGTCAGATTTATGTCGCCTTATCCCGATTAAGTTCAATTAAAGGACTGGTTTTAACTTCTCCTATCCCGGAAGAGGCCATTAAGATTGATCAGTCGCTTGCTGATTTTGCTACTCAGAAAAGAAATCCGGATGATCTTCACTTTGTTTTAGAAGAAAGTTCAAAACAATATTTGAATGATTTTGTAATGAGATCATTTGATTTTTCTGGTATGATGAGTGAATTAAGTTTTCATTTGTCTGGCTATAATAAGGATGCCAAAAGGTCAGTGAAGCAGAAATATCAGGATTGGGCCGTTGAATTAGTCAATAAAACAAAACCACTGAAAGAAGTAGCAGATAGTTTTAGGGCTCAGGTGTACAAGATTATTCATGCTGGTTCAAATGATTACTTACCATTTTTGAATGAACGAGTGGATAAATCCGTGGGTTATTTTGAGCCCCAGATTAAGGCTCTTCATGATGCGGTTAGAGAGAAGTGTAATGAATTAAGGGGAGTTAAAGGTACTAAGGCCTTTTATAATGAACTGGTAGATTTATCTAATCTGTACTTTGGTCAGTTGCAGCAAATTTATAAAGCACAAACTTTAATTCAATCCACACTAAATGGAATTGATTTTGATAAAGAATCAATTAAACAGCCGGATCTGGAGGATTCCAGAAAAGAAGAACCTATAAAGAAGAAAAAGTCTTTAAAAGAAAAAGGTCCGAAGGAAAAAAAGCCCGATACAAAATCAGTTTCTTATGAGATGTATAAAAGTGGTCAGGCAATTAAAGAGATTGCTAAAGAAAGATCTCTTACAGAAGGCACTATTGAAGGGCATTTAGCCCATTATGTTAAAACTGGAGAATTGGATGTTTTTGAGTTTTTAGATAAAGACAAATTAAATCTCATTGAAAAGGAGATTCATAAACAAGATACTTTTGCACTTGGTACACTGAAGGGAGAATTAGGAAATACAGCTTCATATGGAGAAATAAAAATGGTGATTGCCTATCTTGAATCTCAAAAGCAGGATTAAAAATTTTAAGCCTGAGTTTGGTATGAAATTTTTATCCAATTCAGGTTGCAGGAAGGTCTGTAGTAGAGGGAATATATGAAGATGTAATTTTCTTATCTTTGCATTTGATCATATGGTAAAAGCAAAACAAAATATTCCAACATATAGTCTGCATTCATTTAGTCATCCACAATATGCCAGCAGACAGTTTCATGTTGAACCTTTCGATGCTAATCGTCACTTTCAGGTTAGTTATCCGCACCGGCATGATTTTTTTGAAGTCTTGTTTTTAACCAAAGGATCAGGCTTTCATGTTATTGATAGTTCAAAATATAAAATTCAGCCACCCTGTATATTTTTCATGTCGCCCGGACAAGCTCATAAATTGGAGTTGTCATCAGATATTGAAGGATTTATATACATTTTTGCCGCTGAGTTTTATTTGTTTGATAAGAGTAATCAAAACAGACTGTTGGAGTATCCATTCTTTTTTACTGTAAATCAAGATAATCCGCCATTAATCCTTAACGATAATTCTGATTTCATAAAACAACTATTTATTAAAGCAATTGATGAACTTAGTAAAGAAGAATATAGTGTAAGTCTGCTAAGGTCGCTCCTGGATACCATATTAAATTATGCATCATCCATTTATAAAAATGATGAATTACAGGTGGCATCCGGTAAAGGGCATTTATTGGTAAAGCGTTTCTATCAACTCGTAGAGGAAAATTACCGAAAGAATTTAAGTGTAAATCAATATGCCGATATGTTGGCAATAACACCCAATCATCTGACACAAACTATTAAGCAGCTTACCGGAAGAACTTCAAATGATGTTTTGCAGAGTAAGCAGATGTTAGAAATCAAACGCTTGTTAGTGCATACAAATCTGACAGTTACACAAATTGCAGATGAATTAAATTTTTCGGATCAATCCTATTTTACCAAATTCTTTAAAAAAGTTACAGGTGTTACTCCCAGCGTATTCAGGTCTGAATTTGTAAGATAATAATTTAGTGTTTTCTATTGATAGAAATTTAAATCCATGAAAAGTACCTAAAATGTGTGTTTTTTTACGGATAAGGTTTCAATAATATTCAGTTGATTTGTATCCTGATCTTACGTACCTTCGCATGAGCGGAAGTGACAGGAAGTCTATCTTTCGGAAGATCAGAGGTTTATAATCGTAAAAATCAAATATTTAAAATTATTCAAATGGCTAATTATTTTAATACATTACCGTTACGTGAACAACTTAATCAGTTAGGGGTTTGCGAGTTTATGGACAGTTCAGAATTTGCTGATGGAGTTGAAAAACTAAAAGGCAAAAAAGTAGTAATCGTTGGATGTGGAGCTCAGGGTTTAAATCAAGGTTTAAACATGAGAGATTCTGGATTGGATGTTTCATATACATTACGTGAAGCAGCTATTAAAGAAAAACGTCAGTCATATATTAATGCAACTGAAAATAATTTTGCTGTTGGTACATATGAAGAAATGATTCCAACTGCTGATATGGTTGTAAATTTAACTCCTGATAAACAACATACAAATGTAGTATCAGAAGTAATGCCATTGATGAAACAAGGTGCTACGTTATCTTATTCTCATGGTTTTAACATTGTTGAGGAAGGAATGCAAATTCGTAAAGACCTTACAGTTGTTATGGTTGCTCCTAAATCTCCGGGTTCAGAAGTTCGTGAAGAGTATAAAAGAGGATTTGGTGTACCTACGTTAATTGCTGTTCACCCGGAGAATGATCCGAATGGAGATGGACTTGAGATTGCTAAGGCATATGCAGTAGCTACAGGTGGACACAGAGCAGGGGTTTTACGTTCATCTTTTGTTGCTGAAGTGAAGTCTGATTTAATGGGAGAGCAAACAATTCTTTGTGGATTATTACAAACTGGTTCTATTCTTTCTTTCAACAAAATGGTTGAAAAGGGTATTGATAAAGGATATGCTTCTAAATTGATTCAGTACGGATGGGAAGTAATTACGGAAGCTCTAAAAATTGGTGGTATTACCAATATGATGGATCGTCTTTCTAATCCTGCTAAAATAGAGGCTTTTAAAATTGCTGAGGAACTTAAGGTAATAATGAGACCATTATTCCAGAAGCATATGGATGATATTATGAGTGGAGAATTTTCATCTACCATGATGGAAGACTGGGCTAATGATGATAAAAACTTGTTGGGATGGAGAGCCGCAACTGGTGAAACAGAGTTTGAAAAAACTCCTGCAGGAGATGTAAATATACCTGAACAAGAATATTTTGATAATGCAGTATTAATGGTTGCTTTTGTAAAATCAGGTGTAGAATTGGCATTTGAAACCATGACAGAGGCTGGAATCAAAGAAGAAAGTGCATACTACGAGTCGTTACATGAAACGCCTTTGATTGCCAATACCATTGCACGTAAAAAATTATTCGAAATGAACCGTGTGATTTCTGATACAGCTGAGTATGGATGTTATTTGTTTGATCATGCTTGTAAGCCTTTATTGGCTGACTTTATGACTAAAGTTGAAACTAATATCATTGGTAAAAACTTTAATGAAGGGGTTGATGCCAAAGTAAGCAATAAGGAATTAGTTGATGTTAATGAAGCGATTCGTTTCCATGATATTGAAATTGTAGGAGCAGAATTACGTGATGCTATGACAGCAATGAAAGCTATTATATAATATATAGCTGCTAAACTATAATAGAAAAACCTATCTCATTTTCTGAGGTGGGTTTTTTGGTGTTTTAAAGTAATATATTCAAATGACAACGGTCATGGGTGTTATTCCGGGATGATTATAGGTGTATATTGCATGTATAATCATGCAGTAAGAGTGGTAAAGGATCAATAAATATACATTGCATAGACCTATTTATTGATTTTGTAGGCCTTATTTGAAAAGATTATGCATAATTTTTTCAGATTTTTTTTGAGGTTAAAAAAAAAGCTCTACATTTGTAAACGTTGTTTTACAACAAAAAAGCAAAACGAAATGATAAACAAGTATTCACTCATTCTCATTAACATTATTCTCTTGGTCATTACCGGGCAGAAGTGAGGATGGTATGTGAAAATTGAAAATATAAGATTTTTTCAAGAGGCCTTTCTCACAATGTGATGAAAGGTTTTTTTTTATCTTAAACTGAGCATTAAAATAAAAAAATGAAAAATAAATTAAGAAGTGCAACAACTACTGAAGGCCGAAGAATGGCCGGGGCCAGGAGCTTATGGCGTGCTAATGGAGTAAAAGAGGAGCAATTTGGAAAACCTATGATTGCCATAGTTAACTCCTTTACTCAATTTGTTCCGGGGCATGTGCATTTGCATGAGATTGGGCAAGAGGTTAAGAAATATATTGAAGAACAAGGATGTTTTGCTGCAGAGTTTAATACCATTGCTGTAGATGATGGAATAGCCATGGGTCATGATGGTATGTTGTATTCTTTACCTTCAAGAGATGTTATTGCTGATAGTGTAGAATATATGTGTAATGCACATCAGGCAGATGCCATGGTGTGTATTAGTAACTGTGATAAGATAACGCCTGGAATGTTAATGGCAGCTATGCGTTTAAATATTCCAGCAGTATTTGTTTCCGGTGGACCAATGGAGGCAGGAAAAGTCGGAGAAAAGGCCTTAGATCTTGTTGATGCTATGGTGATGGCGGCGGATGATACCGTTTCTGATGATGATGTAAGCGCTGTAGAAGCTAATGCTTGTCCTACCTGTGGATCTTGTTCTGGTATGTTTACAGCAAATTCAATGAACTGTTTGAATGAGGCAATTGGATTAGCTTTACCTGGTAATGGAACAATAGTAGCTACTCATGCAAACAGAAGAAAGTTATTTGAAAGGGCAGCTAAAATTATTGTTGAAAACACCTATAAATACTATAGAGATGGTGATGACTCTGTTCTGCCGCGTTCTATTGGTACTTATAATGCATTTAAAAATGCCATGACTTTAGATGTAGCTATGGGTGGTTCAACTAATACAGTACTTCACATATTAGCCGTAGCTCATGAAGCTGAAGTGGATTTTACAATGGATGACATTGATAATATTTCCAGAAATACACCGGTTCTGTCAAAGGTTGCTCCAAATTCAAATTATCATATTGAAGATGTGAACCGGGCAGGTGGTATCATCGGAATTCTTGCGGAACTGGACAGAGCTGGATTGATAGATAATCAGGTGAAAAGAGCTGATGGTTTAACATTAAAAGAAGCTATAGCCAAATACGATGTGATGAATTCATTAGTATCTGAAGAGGCTTCAGATATTTATACCAGTGCTCCTGCTGGTATCAGAAACCTTGTTATGGGTTCGCAAAATACGCATTATGCCCAGCTTGATCTTGACAGAGAAGGGGGTTGTATCAGATCTGTTGAAAAAGCTTACAACAAAGATGGGGGATTAGCTGTTCTAAAAGGAAATATTGCCGCAGATGGGTGTGTTGTTAAAACTGCAGGTGTTGATGAATCCATTTTTGTTTTTAAAGGAAAGGCCAGGGTTTATCAGTCTCAGGATGATGCTTGTGAAGGTATTTTGTCAGGTGAAGTGAATGCAGGAGAGGTAGTTGTTATCGTATATGAAGGGCCCAAAGGAGGTCCGGGTATGCAGGAAATGTTATATCCCACATCATATATAAAGTCACGTCATCTTGGTGAAAAATGTGCACTGATTACTGATGGTAGATTCTCTGGAGGAACATCCGGATTGTCTATCGGACATATTTCTCCAGAAGCAGCCGCAGGTGGTAATATCGGTTTGGTACAAACAGGTGATGAAATAGAAATTAATATTCCTGAACGTTCAATAAATGTATTGGTGTCAGATCAGGAATTAGAAGTCAGACGAAAAGCCGAAGAAGCTAAAGGCAACAAGGCTTTTATGCCTGAGCCCAGAGAACGAAACGTCTCTAAAGCACTTAAAGCTTATGCCAGTCTGGTAAGTTCTGCCGATAAAGGTGCAGTAAGATTAATTTAGGTATTCAGAATAAAATTAGGTGTTCGTTAGAATGCCTGTTTAATACAAAATATATGGAACCACAAAGCCAATTACTCATGGAAAAGGACAAGAAAGGGAAAGACAGAATTTCCGGTTCAGAAGCATTGCTTCGATCATTATTATGTGAGGGTGTGGATTTAATATTTGGTTATCCGGGAGGTGCAATAATGCCGGTGTATGATGCACTCTATGATTACCAGGATAAATTACATCACGTACTCACACGTCATGAACAGGGTGCTGTTCATGCTGCACAAGGATTTGCCAGAGTAACAGGTAAGGTGGGTGTCTGTTTTGCAACTTCAGGTCCTGGAGCTACAAATACAGTTACAGGTATAGCAGATGCAATGATTGATTCTACTCCAATGGTAGTAATTACAGGTCAGGTTGCTTCTCCTCTTTTGGGAACAGATGCTTTTCAGGAGATTGATGTGGTTGGTATTACACAACCAATTACAAAGTGGAATTATTTGGTAAAAACAGCAGATGAAATTCCGGAAGCTATTGCCAAAGCGTTTTATATTGCTTCTACAGGTCGTCCGGGACCGGTTGTAATTGATATTACAAAAGATGCCCAGTTTGGCGAAGTTGATTTTGAATATAAAAAGATAAATCATATACGAAGTTATACACCTGTACCTTTAACTAAAAAGGAGTCTATCGTGGATGCTGTGGAAATAATTAATGCAGCAAAAAAACCATTAGCGCTTGTTGGTCAAGGGGTTATTTTAGGACATGCCGAAGAGGAATTAAAAGCATTTTTAGATAAAACGGGTATTCCAGCAGCATGGACATTACTAGGTCTGTCTGCAATGCCTTCAGATTACAAACAAAATGTTGGCATGCTTGGTATGCATGGTAACTATGGCCCGAATATAAAAACCAATGAGTGTGATGTGCTTATTGCCATTGGTATGCGATTCGATGATAGAGTTACTGGTGATGTTTCACGTTATGCGAATCAAGCCAAGATCATTCATCTGGAAATTGATCCGGCCGAGGTGAACAAAATAATTAAAGCTGATGTTGCAGTTTTAGGTAGTGTAAAGGATACTTTGCCTCTATTAACCCAGAATGTTAAAGGCAATTCACATCAGGAGTGGATGGATGAGTTTAAAGCTTGTGATGTTATTGAAAAAGACAAAGTCATTACTGAGGAATTAAATCCTTCTAAAGGGGGAATGACAATGGGAGAGGTAGTAAATAAAATATCTAATGCTTTTAATCATGATGCTATTGTGGTTACTGATGTTGGTCAGCACCAGATGATGGCTTCAAGATATTTTAAATTCAAACAGTCAAAAAGTATTGTTACTTCAGGAGGACTAGGAACAATGGGTTTTGGACTACCAGCAGCACTTGGAGCAAAGTTAGGTGCACCCGACCGTGAGGTATGCGTATTTATCGGAGATGGAGGTTTTCAAATGACTATTCAGGAATTAGGAACAATCTTCCAAACGAAAGCAGCTGTTAAAATTGTTATCCTGAATAATAACTTTTTAGGAATGGTGCGACAGTGGCAGGAGTTGTTTTTTGATAAGCGTTATGCCTCTACAGAATTGGTGAATCCTGATTTTCAGATGATTGCAAAAGGTTATGGAATAGAATCTGAATTAGTAAGTTCCAGAGATACCTTGGATGATGCTATTGAACGTATGGCCAAAAGTAAGGGATCATTCTTACTTGAAGTTAAGGTAGAAAATGAAGGAAATGTATTTCCAATGGTTCCTTCAGGATCTTCAGTTTCTGAGATCCGTTTAGAGTAGTATATTCGTTACATTATTAAAGATTTGAAATTATGCAACAAGAATTCACCTTAACGATATTTTCTGAGAACCACGTTGGATTGCTCAATCAGGTAACTACAGCCTTTACACGACGCAGTATAAATATAGAGAGTTTAAATACTTCAGAATCTGCTCTGGAAGGTATTCATAAATTTACCATTGTAGTGTATTCTACCAGAGAACAGATTGACAAGTTGGTGGGGCAATTGGAGAAAAAACTTGATGTACTCAAAGTATTTGTTTTTACAACAGATGAGATTATTCATCAGGAACTCGCTTTATATAAAGTGCCTACTGCTGCATTACTCTCAGGAAATGAAATTGAACAAATAGTTCGTCATTATGGTGCCAGAATTATGGAGGTAACACCTGAATATACAGTAATTGAAAAATCAGGGCATAAATCCGAAACTCAGGAGTTGTTTGTTAAACTCGATAAATACGGAGTTTTACAATTCGTTCGATCAGGTAGAATTGCCATTACAAAGTTAAGAACGGAACTTCTGGAAAAGTATCTTAAGAAATTAAGAACAGAAGCCAAAATTAAAGACATCGAATCATATTAGAAAATTTAAATTGTTGTAGGACAGAGGTCATCCCGGCTTCGTCCGGTTAAAATAGTTATTTAAAGTTATGAGCAATAAAGTTTATATTTTTGATACAACCTTAAGGGATGGAGAGCAAGTTCCTGGTTGCCAATTGAATACTATTGAGAAAATTGAAGTAGCCAAGCAGCTTGAGAAACTGGGTGTGGATGTCATTGAGGCCGGGTTTCCGATTTCCAGTCCCGGGGATTTTAACTCAGTTGTCGAAATCTCCAAAGCTGTGACAGATCCAACAATATGTGCATTAACACGTGCGGTTAAAAAGGATATTGAAGTAGCTGCAGATGCACTTAAGTTTGCTAAAAGAGGGCGGATTCATACCGGAATCGGTACATCACCGTATCATATCTATCAAAAATTGAATTCCAATCCAGACGAGATTATTGAAAGAGCTGTAGCAGCTGTAAAATATGCTCGTAAGTTTGTTGATGATGTGGAGTTTTATGCCGAAGATGCAGGTAGAAGTGAAAATGAATATCTGGCACGTGTTATTGAAGCTGTTGTTGCAGCAGGTGCTACTGTAGTAAATATACCGGATACAACAGGTTACTGTTTACCATCGGAGTATGGAGAAAAGATTGCTTATCTGGTAAATAATGTACCAAATATTGATAAAGCAATTATTTCAACCCATTGTCATAATGATTTAGGAATGGCTACTGCCAATACACTTTCCGGTATTATCAATGGAGCACGTCAGGTTGAGGTGACTTTAAATGGTTTAGGAGAGCGTGCAGGAAATACTGCTTTAGAGGAGGTGGTAATGGCTATTCGCAGTCATAAAGATCTTGACTTTGAAACAGGCATTGATACCCAACAGATCATTAAAACCAGTAAGTTGGTTAGTACATTAATGCGTATGCCTGTGCAGGCAAATAAAGCGATTGTTGGGCGTAATGCCTTTGCACATTCATCAGGTATTCATCAGGATGGGGTGTTAAAGAATCGTGAAACATATGAAATAATTGATCCTGCAGATGTTGGAGTAAAAGAATCGAGTATTGTACTTACAGCACGTAGTGGTAGAGCAGCGCTTAAACACCGATTGGATGTTTTAGGGTATAAATTAGATCAGGAGAAGTTAGACCAGATTTATAAGAATTTCTTGATTTTAGCAGATTCTAAGAAAGATATTAGTGATGAGGATTTAGAGGTTTTAGTGGGGCATGAAAAGAAGGAAGAGAGAATATTAAAGCTTGATGAGTTTCAGGTAATCTGTGGTAAATCTTGTATTCCTTCAGCAACAGTTACTATTAACTATAATGGTAAGGTGATAACTGAAACAGCTATTGGTGACGGACCCGTAGATGCGGCTTTTTCTGCTATTCAGAAAATGATTCCGATTGAGGATGTGACTTTGGAAGAGTATTTGGTACAAGCAGTAACAAGAGGCTCTGATGAAATTGGTAAAGTGCATGTGCAACTGGCACAGGATGGAAAAACTTTCCATGGCTTTGGTGCAAATGTTGATATTCTTACTGCCTCAGTATGGGCATATTTAGATGCACTTTCAAAAATTGTATAATATAATTTGTAGATATTGGTAAGAGATCCTAGGTTCAGGTATATATAATCTCCTGGCTATCATCTTATCATCTTTTATTTAGAAATAGATTAGTAACTTATAAATAGTAGAAAATTGGCAGGGAAAACGCTTTTTGACAAGATTTGGGATATGCACGAGGTGAAGACCATCGAGGATGGACCTTCAGTATTGTATATCGATCGTCACTTAGTACATGAAGTGACTAGTCCACAAGCTTTTGCAGGATTAAAGGCTCGTGGTATTAAAGTATTCAGGCCGCAAAACACTTTTGCAACGCCTGACCATAATATTCCAACAATAGATCAACATCTTCCTATTGCAGATGAGATTTCTCGTTTTCAGGTTGATACATTGACAAAAAATTGTGAAGATAATGATGTAACACTTTTCGGTTTAGGACATCCAAAAAATGGAGTTGTTCATGTTGTAGGACCAGAAAATGGAATTACACAACCTGGAATGACAATTGTATGCGGAGATAGTCATACATCTACACATGGAGCTTTTGGTAGTATTGCCTTTGGTATTGGTACTTCAGAAGTAGAAATGGTATTGTCTACTCAGTGTATCATGCAACCTCGTCCTAAAACCATGAAAATTAATATTGATGGGGAGTTGGACAAAGGTGTTACTGCAAAGGATATTGTATTGTATGTGATCTCTAAATTAACCACTGGAGGCGGCACAGGATACTTTGTTGAGTTTGCCGGATCAGCTATCAGAAGCCTTTCTATGGAAGGACGTATGACAGTTTGTAATATGAGTATTGAGATGGGAGCTCGTGGAGGTCTTATTGCTCCTGATGAAAAAACAATTGAGTACGTTAAAGGACGTGAATACGCTCCTGAAGGTGCTGATTGGGATGAAGCAGTTGCAAAATGGAAAACTTTGGTAACTGATGAAGATGCCACATTTGATAAAGTATACAATTTTGAGGCGGCCGATATTGAGCCAATGATTACTTATGGTACTAATCCGGGAATGGGAGTTGGAATTACACAATCTATTCCAACATTAGATACCATTGATAAATCATCTCAGAAAACTTACCTGAAGTCATTAGAATACATGGGATATGCTCCCGGGGAAGCGATGTTAGGTAAAAAAATTGATTGGATTTTTGTGGGTAGTTGTACTAACGGACGCATTGAAGATTTACGAGTATTTGCTGAGGCCGTAAAAGGTAAAAAGAAAGCAGAGGGAGTAACTGCATGGATTGTTCCGGGAAGTCATAAAGTAGAGGATCAGGCAATTAAGGAGGGTATTAAAGATATTCTTGAAGAAGCTGGTTTTGAATTACGTCAGCCTGGTTGTTCCGCTTGTTTAGCTATGAATGATGATAAAGTTCCTGCAGGTAAGTATTCGGTATCAACAAGTAACCGTAACTTTGAGGGACGTCAGGGGCCTGGATCAAGAACGTTACTGGCTAGTCCATTAACTGCTGCTGCATGTGCTGTAACCGGGGTGATTACAGATCCTCGTACTTTATAATCCATAAAAATTCAAGAAAATGCCAATAGATAAATTCGTTACATTAGAGTCGACTTGTGTCCCACTACCAATTGAAAATGTGGATACAGATCAGATTATCCCGGCTCGTTTCTTAAAAGCTACAACTAAAGAAGGATTTGGCGATAACTTATTTGCCGACTGGAGATACAATAAAGATGGTTCTCCAAAAGAAGATTTTGTATTGAATAACCCAAAGTACTCTGGTTCAATTCTTGTTGCAGGTAAAAACTTCGGTTCAGGATCTAGTCGTGAGCATGCAGCATGGGCTGTTCATGGTTACGGTTTTAAAGTTGTAGTATCAAGCTTTTTTGCTGATATTTTTAGAAATAACTCTTTAAATAACGGGGTATTACCAGTGATTATTTCTGAAAAATTTTTATCGGAATTGTTTGATTCAATAGAGGCAGATGCTGATGCAAAAGTAACTGTTAACCTTGAGCAACAAACGATTACTAATAACGCAACCGGAAAATCAGAATCGTTTGAAATCAATAGTTATAAAAAAGACTGTTTATTAAATGGTTTTGATGATATAGACTATTTGATTAGTGTAAAAGACGAGATAGAAGAATACGAGAAAAATATTGCTTAATATGGCTTTTGATCGGCATGAACCTTTATGGGTTTATGCCGTTTCTTTATTTATTAAAGAAGTACTCGTTTACTTATCTGGCTCAATATTTTCAGCAGTATAACGCTTTTGAAGATAAAAGGATTTATCAGTAGTTAATAAGCTGGTTTATTTAAATAGTTTGTTCTGGTCAATAGTAAATGATATAGATGTTTATTTATAGTTTCAGTAATATTCTGATATTATAAAATAAGCCATACTTTTAATTATACGTCAGTATTTTTCTTAATACCAACATCTTGATACATAATGCCACATGAAGATTGAAGTAATGGATACAACGCTCCGTGATGGAGAGCAAACCACTGGAGTTTCTTTTAATGAAGGAGAAAAACTGGCTATGGCCAGATTATTATTGGAGGAGGTTAAAGTCGATAGAATCGAAATTGCATCTGCCAGAGTTTCAGAGGGTGAGTTTGCAGCTGTTAAAAGAATTTCAGAATGGGCTAAGAAAAATGACTGTCTTGAGCGAATAGAAGTACTAGGATTCGTTGATGGAGATATTTCATTAAAATGGATACAAGATGCCGGATGCAAAGTTATCAACTTATTAACTAAAGGGTCACTTAAACATGTTCAGGGACAATTACGTAAAAGTCCGGAAGAGCATATGGCCGACGTTTATCAGGTAGTTAGTAAAGCTGAACAGATGGGTATATTAGTAAATGTATACCTTGAAGATTGGAGCAATGGTATGCTTACTTCTCCGGATTATGTATATTATGTGATTGGAGAACTGAAAAAAATGAATGTGAAACGGATTATGTTACCTGATACATTGGGTGTATTAAATCCTGATCAATCATTTGAATTCTGCTCCGATATTGTAAAGCGATTTCCGGATACACATTTTGATTTTCATGCGCACAATGATTATGATATGGCTGTTGCCAATGTATT
This sequence comes from Marinilabiliaceae bacterium, assembly GCA_050296935.1. Classification (GTDB taxonomy): domain Bacteria; phylum Bacteroidota; class Bacteroidia; order Bacteroidales; family Marinilabiliaceae; genus Saccharicrinis. The sequence continues at coordinate 19,563 of JBNKRV010000044.1, forward strand.
CTCAGCATTAAAAACAGGCATCCTGGGTATTCATACAACAGTAAACGGTTTAGGCGAACGCGCAGGTAATGCCCCTCTGGCCAGTGTGATAGGTATTTTAAATGATCATTTGAAATTAGAAAACAGTCTGGATGAATCCAACATTACTCGTGTTAGTAAGGTTGTAGAACAGTTTTCTGGTTTGAGAATACCCGAAAATCAACCTATTACCGGATATAATGTATTTACGCAATGTAGTGGCGTACATGCAGATGGTGATAGTAAGGACAATTTATACTTTAACAATTTAATGCCTGAACGTTTTGGCAGAAATCGCCGATATGCTTTAGGTAAAACGTCAGGTAAAGCAAATATCAAAAAGAATCTTGAGGAACTTGGTATTGAACTGGGACCTGATGATATGAAAAAAGTAACCCAGAAAGTTATAGAACTGGGAGATAAAAAGAAAGTAGTAACTATTGAGGATTTGCCTTTTATTATTGCAGATGTATTAAAAAGTAGCTCGGTAAAACATGCTATTAAAATTAGAAACTATAACTTATCTTTAGCGCACGATCTTCGTCCTTTAGCCTCTATTAGTATTGAGATTAATGGAAAAAGATACGATGAAACTGCAGTTGGCGACGGTCAATATGATGCCTTTATGCGTGCACTTTGGAGAATATATAAAAAACTGGATAAAGTACATCCGGTTCTTGTTGATTATTGGGTTGCAATCCCTCCTGGAGGAAAAACAGATGCTCTTGTAGAAACTGTTATTACCTGGGATTATAATGGGGTTGAAATCAAATCAAGAGGCTTGTCTGCTGATCAGACTGAGGCAGCTATTGAAGCGACTATTAAAGTTTTAAATGTTATTGAAGAGGGTTCTTTAACAAGACAAGCCAACTGGAAAGAAAAATTTGAAAAGTAAGATTTAAATAATAGATATATAATCTGTTACCATCTTATAAATATTACCTTGATAGAATAAATGCAAGTAGAATAATTATTCAGGTAAACAAAGAAAAATAATTGTTTTTACTTTGATGCCTGGATATCGATACTAATTATTGAAATATGAAATTGAATATTGCTGTATTAGCTGGAGACGGAATAGGTCCCGAAATTGTAGCTCAGGCACAAAAAGTAATTGATGCTGTTGCTACTAAGTTTAACCACGAAGTTGTTTATACACCTGCTATGGTTGGAGCAACTGCCATTGATCAGGTTGGAGATCCATATCCTGAAGCTACTCATGAGATTTGTATGAACTCTGATGCGGTATTATTTGGTGCTATTGGTGATCCTAAGTTTGATAATGATCCTAAAGCAAAAGTTCGTCCGGAACAAGGCCTTTTGGCTATGCGTAAAAAACTAGGTTTATATGCAAATATTCGTCCTGTTAGTACATTTCCTTCATTACTTGATAAAAGCCCTTTACGTTTAGATATTGTTGAAGGAGCCGATTTAGTTGTGGTAAGAGAGCTTACAGGTGGTATTTATTTCGGTGAGAAAGGTAGATCTGAGGATTTAAAAAAGGCCTTTGACACTTGTACCTATACAACTGAAGAAATTGAGCGAATCTTAAAATTAGCTTTCTCATATGCTGGAAAAAGAGATAAGCGTTTAACCGTTGTAGATAAAGCTAATGTATTAGCAACTTCTCGTCTTTGGAGAGAAACAGCTCAAGCAATGGAGCCTGAATATAAAGATATTGAGGTAGATTATATGTTTGTTGATAATGCTGCAATGCAATTGATTCAGTGGCCAAAGAAATTTGATGTAATGGTAACTGAAAATATGTTTGGTGATATCATAAGTGATGAGGCCTCTGTAATTACTGGTTCATTAGGATTATTGCCTTCAGCTTCTGTAGGTGTTCATACTTCTGTATTTGAGCCTATCCATGGATCTTATCCTCAGGCAGCTGGTAAAGATATTGCGAATCCGGTTGCTACAGTTTTATCTGCTGCCATGCTATTAGAATCACTTGATTTATTAGAAGAAGCAGCTCTTGTTCGTGAAGCAGTTAACAAGTCTTTGGAAGAGGGTGTTGTTACTGTAGATATCAGCAAAGAAAAATCATTCAAAACTTCAGAAGTTGGTGATTGGTTAGCTAAATATATTGCAGGATAATCCTGTGAATGATAATATATTAAAAACCCCTGACTACAGATGTAGTCAGGGGTTTTTTAATATATTTTTAATTACTAACCTTCTATTTTGCTTTTTTAATGGAATCAACATAGTTATCCACCTCCCAATTTTCGGCATCAGCAATCATATTTGCTTTCATGTAATAATCCTCTCGCTCTGATAGTTTTTCTGCAATAAAGCTCAATAACTCTTCTCCATGCTTGCCTTCAATTAAAGGACGTTTTGCTTTAGAAGTCATTAACCGGTTATAAATAACTTCAGGAGTAAGCTTTAAATAGATGGCAAGTCCGGTCTGATTCATAATATCCATGTTATTATAGTAGCATGGCGTACCTCCTCCGGCGCCAATAATTACATTTTCAAATGAACTAACTTCTTCAAGACAAATATTTTCCATTTCTCTAAAAGCACTCTCCCCTTTTTCTTCAAATATTTGAGGAATGGTTTTATGGTATTTGTTCTCAATAAAGAGATCAAGGTCTAAAAAACTCCAGTCCATAGCATCTGCCAACCAACGACCTAGAGTGGATTTACCACTCCCCATAAAACCGATTAGATATACTCTGTTTATCATGAAATATTAGAATAACGACATTTGATCCTTGTCTTCATTATCTTCAGAATCCTTATCATCCGGTTCAGTATCCGGTTCTTGAACTAGTTCCTCCTTTTTGATGATTGGTTCCAATTCATTAATTTTAGAAACCTGATAAGTGGTTAATCGTTTCCCTCTTGCTTTAAAGCTTTTAACTCCAATAAAATCGTCAACCTCCACAATCATCTTATCACGTTCTTTATCTTCACCTCCGAATTTAACTTCTAATCTGGGATAGTCAACCGTTGTTATTCTGACCAGGTATGACTTCTGATTATCACCAATAAAGCTTTGTGGTTTTGACGATTGTTCTAACTGGAATCTTTTTAAGTAATAATAATCCTGATCAGCATCAAAATAAGCAACAGACCATACTTTATCAGCATCAAATTTCTCTATTAATAGAATATTGTCCTCATAATGATTAGTCAGGTCAAAATTAGTATGGTAATAATTACCATCTTTTGTGATAACCAGTATTAGGTCGTCAGCATGGAACTCCCCTATATATTCGCCTCTATTGTCAGAGTTCAGTCTAAGTACATCTTTATCAAACCAGATTTTTCTTCCTCCAAGTGTAGAAACGCCCTTTTTACGTAATGCTACTTTTTGTACCTCATATTTAGTTAAGATATTACCCATGGCACCACGACCTTTGATCGCTAATTCTGCCATGTCAAAATCGAAGATTAAGTTGCGGATTCTTGCTTTTGGTTTCAATACTATTTTCAATACTTCAGCTTCTCCATTTGGATTGGCACTAAAGTACAGGATATCAGAATCTTTAGTTCCTTTTGTAACATCATATTCTTTGTCACGGGTAATTCCGGTTACAGCAAATCGCTTCACGTAAATATTTCCTTTATTACCATCACGATACACCACATTATAAATAGTACGGGTATCAGATTTTTTAAATACAGCCAGGTGAATCACTCCTTTTCCAATAAACGCTTTGTCGGATACTTTTGTAATTAAATACCTGCCATCTTTATAAAAGATAATGATATCATCAATATCCGAACAATCACAGATAAATTCATCTCTGCGAAGCGAAGTTCCCATGAAACCTTCTTTACGATTAAAATACAGCTTCTCATTTTTTACCACTACTTTGCTGGCTTCAATGCTTTCAAAGTTTCTGATTTCAGTTTGACGAGGATGGTTTTTACCGTATGTTTTTTTTATGTGTTTGTAGTAGTTTATTGAATAAGGAATAATATTTTCAAGATTGTATGCAATCTGCTCCAGTTCCTCTTCAATTGAAGCAATATACTCGTCTGCTTTATTGGCATCAAAACGTGAAATACGTTTGATTTTTATCTCAGTAAGTTTAACAATGTCATCCCTGGTAACCTCTCTTTTCAAATTCAATTTAAAAGGCTCCAAACCATGGTCAATAGTTTGGATGATGGCTTCCATTGTTTCACAATTTTCAATTTTTTGGTAAATTTTATTTTCTATAAAGATGCGTTCCAGAGATGCAAAATGCCAGGCCTCTTCAAGCTCTCCTCTTCTAATCTCTAATTCGCGAGTTAGCAGATGAACAGTATGGTCTGTATTTTTCCTGAGAACTTCAGATACTGTTACAAACTTAGGGGTATTATCCTCAATCAAACAGCAGTTCGGAGAAATGGATATTTCACAGTCGGTGAAAGCATATAAGGCATCAATGGTTTTATCTGTAGAAACACCAGCTGGTAAGTGAATCAGAATTTCCACATTTTCAGCTGTGTTATCATCAATCTTTTTAATTTTTATTTTACCCTTATCATTGGCTTTAATAATTGATTCAATAACCGTAGTTGTATTTTTACCAAAGGGTATATCAGTAATATTAAGAGTTCTGCTATCCTGCTTAGATATCTTAGCTCTAACTTTTACAGCACCTCCTCTTAATCCATCATTGTACCTGGAAACATCAATCATACCTCCGGTATGGAAATCCGGAAATATTTGAAAGTCTTTGCCTTCGAGGTGAAGAATGGATGCATCAATAAGCTCATTAAAGTTATGGGGTAATATTTTGGATGCTAAACCCACCGCAATACCTTCAACTCCCTGGGCTAAAAGTAAAGGGAACTTTACCGGAAGGGTTATTGGCTCTTTGTTACGGCCGTCATAACTTTGTTTCCATAATGTTGTTTTTGGATTAAAAACTACCTCCTGTGCAAACTTAGTTAACCGGGCTTCAATATAACGGGGGGCTGCAGCTCCATCCCCGGTTGCTATGTTTCCCCAGTTACCTTGTGTGTCAATCAACAAATCCTTTTGACCTAGTTGAACTAGTGCATCACCAATTGAAGCATCACCGTGTGGATGAAACTGCATGGTAAATCCGATAATGTTAGCTACTTTATTGTATCTTCCATCGTCCATACGTCGCATTGCGTGTAATATCCTGCGTTGTACGGGTTTTAAACCATCGTTAATGTGCGGAACTGCTCTTTCTAAAATTACGTAAGAAGCATAATCAAGGAACCAACCCTTAAACATACCTCCTAAATGAGATATTCGAACATCAGCGGATTGATTGTCTGAGGAGTTTTGGTCATTATTGTTATTCTCCTCAGGGGTTGAGTTTGTTTCTTCTTCGTTTGGAGTATTAATATCGTCGCTCATGCTAACGTATGCATTTAAATAAGTTTGTACTAAGCTAAATCTTCTTCAACAATTAGGTTTTCAATAATAAAGTTCTGACGGTCTGGAGTGTTTTTCCCCATATAAAAAGATAATAGCTGTTGAACAGCATCCTCTTTTTTCATACGTACCGGTTCCAAACGGATATCTTTGGCTATAAAGTGTTTAAATTCATCAGGGCTTATCTCTCCCAATCCTTTAAATCGTGTTATTTCAGGGTTTGCACCAAGATTTTTTAAGGCCTTTTGTCTTTCATCTTCAGTATAGCAATAAAATGTTTTCTTTTTATTTCTAACCCTGAATAATGGTGTTTGTAAAATATACAAATGCCCGTTTTTTACCAATTCCGGAAAAAACTGAAGAAAGAAAGTGATGAGTAATAATCGGATATGCATACCATCTACATCAGCATCCGTGGCAATAATTACATGGTTGTACCGTAAAGTTTCTAATCCATCCTCAATATTAAGAGCTGCTTGTAATAAATTAAACTCTTCGTTTTCGTAGACCACCTTCCGGGTTAATCCATAGGAATTTAGAGGTTTTCCTTTTAAGCTAAATACTGCCTGCGTATTTACGTTTCGTGCTTTGGTAATGGATCCACTGGCCGAGTCTCCCTCAGTAATAAATATAGATGAATTGGGAGCATTTTCGTTATTGCTATTGTAATGTACCCTGCAATCGCGTAATTTTTTATTGTGCAGACTCACTTTCTTGGCTCTTTCTTTAGCCAGTTTCTGAATTCCTGAAATGGCTTTTCTTTCCTTCTCAGAATCCAGAATCTTTTTCATGAGTAATTCTGCAGTAGCGGTATTTCTATGAAGAAAGTTATCTAATTCTTTCTTAATGAAATCCACAACGTAGTTTCTGACTGAAGGTCCTTGGGGACCCATATCTTTTGAACCAAGCTTTGTTTTTGTCTGCGATTCAAATACCGGTTCTTCGATTTTTATGCTAATTGCAGCAATAACTCCGGTTCTGATATCAGCTACATCAAAATTTTTATTGTAAAACTCACGAATTGTTTTCACTAATGCTTCGCGAAAAGCTGTTTGATGTGTTCCTCCTTGTGTAGTATGCTGCCCGTTTACAAATGTGTAATACTCTTCACCATACTGATCACTATGTGTAAGTGCTACTTCGAAATCGTCAGTTTTGAGATGAATAAGCGGGTAAATACCAGGAGATGTCATGTTATCGTTCAATAAATCGAGTAATCCATTTTTTGAGCGGTAAACATTACCATTATAATTTATATTTAAACCGGCATTTAAGTAGGTGTAATTTTTTAACAGAGGTTCAATGTATTCGTCTTTGTAGATATATTTTTCAAATACCTCAAAATCCGGTTCAAACGATACAAAGGTTCCATTTTCTTCGGTAGAAGGCTCTACATCATATTCCTTAATGACATTGCCTTGTGAAAATTCAACCTTTTTACATTGACCTTCGCGAAATGCAATAACTGTAAAATTACTTGATAAAGCATTTACAGCCTTAATCCCGACTCCATTTAATCCTACAGATTTTTTAAATACTTTAGAATCATATTTTGCGCCAGTATTCATTTTCGATGCTACATCAATCACTTTCCCAAGAGGAATTCCTCGTCCGTAATCCCGTACTGTAACTTTTCCTTCTTGTATGGTAATGTCAATTTTTTTACCGAATCCCATCATGTATTCATCAATGGAATTGTCCATCACTTCCTTAAGCAATACGTAAATACCATCATCAGGATATGAACCATCACCAAGTTTTCCGATATACATTCCAGGACGCTTTCGTATATGTTCTTTCCAGTCTAGGGTTCTAATGGCATCTTCAGAATACTGTTGCGACATGTTTTGTTATTTTATTAGTTATGATCTATGAAGGTCAAATCTCGAAAAATTCTTTCAAATATAGTTAAAACGGAATTTCTTTGGTAATTCTTTTATCAACAGAGGGTCAGAAATAAAGTTGACAGTGTTTTAATGTAATGATATTCAAGTGTTTGATCTCGAGTTGTTATACTCAGTATTTCAGGTAGTAAGAATAAAGCGGACTCTAAATACGAATCCGCTTATTGCAAATTTGTGAACCAAAAAAATAATTTGACAGTATGTTATCTCCTATTGATTCTTTCATTTTATAAATCAGGTCAATAAGAGATTTCTAATAAGTCGCTATAAAAAAAACTAAAAAAAAAATCAAAACATAGTATTTGTGCTTTTTTTTGACGGGATTCTTATTAAAACCTTAGTCTGCGGCAATAATACCCATTTGTTTCATTAAGTAGGTAGCATTATGGTTCTGAGTAATACCCGGATGTAATTTATAATCAAATAATAATTCGTTACCGGTATTTTTTACTTCAAAACATTGATTAATGATTTTTCCTGAAGTATCCTTTTCTAGAATTCCCAGTTCTAAATCATGCGTGGCTATCATCCCATTAGCCTTTAATGTGAGTAGGTTTTTAATTAATTCCATTGAACCGTATGTTTTGTCTTTCGAGTTTGTGCCTTTTAAAATTTCATCCAGAATAATGAAAATTTCCTGGCCTTCTTTTATGGAATCAATAATGAATTTCAGTCTTTTGAGTTCTGCAAAAAAGTATGATTCGTGTTTCATTAATGAATCTGTTGTTCGCATGTTTGTGACCAGTTTCATGGGTTTGAAAAACATTTCCTTTGCACAAACTGTCATACCACACCTGGCAAGTACCATATTTAGTCCTACAGTACGTAAAAATGTGCTTTTGCCGGACATGTTTGCACCTGTTATCAATGAAAAAATAGATTCTTTAAAATCAAAATCGTTACATATTCTTTCTTTTCTATTCAATAGTGGATGGCCCAGGTTTTGGGTTTTTAATGTAAATGCGTTATCAGGAACCGGAAAAACAAAATCCGGGTGGTTGTATGCAAATCCTGCCATGCTGTTTAATGCATCAAGTTCATGTACAACTTCGAACCAGTTATTGATGTGAAGTGCGTATTGAAATAACCATTTTTCAATTTTTAATACATAAACAAAATCCCAAAGAAACAGGCCATTAAGTATAGGCCCTGATATCATTCCATTTCTTTGATCGAAATTATTCATATATCTGCTGAGCTTTTTAATAATCGAAGATGCAGACTGGTTGTTACATTTAAGTTGATTTTGTAGATGAATGAGATTTTCTGACGAAAAATTTTCATCGTTTATTAATTGTGTTAAAACGGCATATTTTTTTAGTGTGGTGGTTATAGACGAAAACTGTAAGTTGATTTTGTTGATTTTTTTAATTTGTGTTCCTATAAATCCCAGATTAAATAAAAACAGAAATATAGGGATACCTGGATTCATTCCGGATGTTGATAGTATAATTGAGCCAATGAGCAATGTGGGCAATAAAACCATGAGAATCTTAAAAAACTTTCCTCTATTTAGAAGTAAGGGTTCATAAGAATTAAGTGCGGTTATTTTATTCAGGATTTCTTGATTTTCTTCAATTAGTTTTCCTTTGGCAAAAAAGATTTGCCGAAATGATATCTTTTGCTGTAAATCCTTAATATCTTCCTGATTAGAAATGATCTGGCTTGAATCTGTTGAAGGGTTACAAAGTTTCTTGTGTAAGTTGTTTTCACCTTCAAGTGTAGCTGTTCTGTTAATATATTGAAAGAATGAACCTTCACCGAATAAATCCAGATCATGAGAGTAATTATGGAGTGGATCAATAAATTTATTGCCGGAATCAAACTCAGACCAATCGCCTTCTGAGGCTTTTAATTCATTTTTATTGAGAGAAAGAAGGAATTGCTGTTGTGATTTAAGCAATCTGTATTTATTTGATCGTTTAATTAAGATGCCAAAACAGAATCCGAATCCAATAAGCAAAGTAATGGACGCAATTTCAGAATACTCAAAGATGTAAATCGGCACAGCAAACAATAACACAAATATCAGAACCCGAAGCCATCCCGATTGAACGATTTTTCGGGATAGTACCTCAATATTCTTTGTGTGATCACTTATGTTTTTTCGGTATTGATCTGCTATCTCAATGTATCTTTGTTCGAGTCCTGAAGTACTTTCCATATCATATCTTTTAGCTCAGTTATTCCTTTATTGGCCACCGAAGATATAAAAGTATATGGAATATCAGGTAAATCCATTTTGATTTCGTTTATTAGTTCCTCATCAAGTAAGTCACACTTCGATATGGCTAATAGTCTTTGTTTATCAAGCAGTTCCGGGTTGTATGTTTTTAGCTCGTTCAATAATATGTGATACTCGTTTTTAATATCATCCGCATCTGCGGGAACAAGAAATAGTAAGATAGAGTTCCTTTCAATGTGTCTTAAAAATCGCAATCCTAATCCTTTTCCTTCACTGGCACCTTCAATAATACCAGGTATATCTGCCATTACAAATGATTTGTAATCACGGTAGTTGACGATGCCTAAATTAGGAACCAGCGTAGTAAATGGATAATCTGCAATTTCCGGTTTTGCTGCGGATACGGATGAAAGTAGTGTTGATTTTCCAGCGTTCGGGAAACCAACCAACCCGACATCAGCTAATATTTTTAATTCAAGTATAACGGCTAATTCAATTCCATCCTGCCCCGGTTGTGCATATCTTGGTGTTTGATTTGTGGAGGTTTTAAAGTGCATGTTGCCTCTTCCACCTTTTCCTCCGTTTACCAAAATAAATTCTTTATTCTCTTCGGTGATTTCACATATTATATCACCTGTTTCTGCGTTTTTGGCAATTGTTCCCAGTGGTACATAGATGGTTTTATCCTCTCCTTGAGAACCGGAACTACCCTGTCCACCACCTGACATGCCATGTCCGGCAAAAATATGTCTTTGAAATTTAAGGTGAAGTAAAGTCCAATGATTACGGCTACCTTTTATAATAACGTGTCCGCCTCTACCACCATCACCTCCGTCAGGTCCACCTTTAGGAATAAACTTTTCTCTACGCATATGTGCAGATCCCTGTCCACCCTTTCCTGAGCGGCAAAATATTTTTACGTAATCAACAAAATTACTACTTGCCATAACCACTGATCTTAAAATATTAAGCCACGAAAAGTACATTTTCCGCGGCTTAATATATGAAATTTATATTTTACTGAACTGAGTCAATTGCCTCAGCGATACATCCGAAGATACTATCGATGCTGCCAACACCTTCAACTGATTTATATACATTTTTCTTTTTGTAAAAATCAATTACTGGTTTTGTTTGCTCCTCGTATACTGAAATTCTTTTTTCAATTGTTTCCAGATTGTCATCAGATCTACCTGAAGTTTCTCCTCTTTTTAAAAGACGATCTACAAGTTCCTCCTTGGGAACTTCAAGATTTATCATTACTGAAACATTAGATTTGTAATCAGCAAGTAACTCATCAAGTGCTTTGGCTTGTTCTACAGTACGGGGAAATCCATCAAAAATAACGCCCTTGTTTCCTACTAATGATTCAATTTTGTTGTCTATCATACCAATGATCGTCTCATCAGGAACTAATTCTCCCTTGTCAATAAAGCTTTTCGCAATGGTGCCTAACTGAGTATGGCCACTGATTTCTGCTCTTAATAAATCACCAGTAGAAATATGAGCAAGGTTGTATTTCTTAATAATATTCTCGCTCTGAGTTCCTTTACCAGACCCGGGAGGGCCAAAAATTACAACATTCAACATTTTAATATAATTTTTTTATTCAACAATAGTATAAATGTTTGGCAGGTTTCGGCCATATCCATCGTAATCTAATCCATAACCAACAATGAATTTGTCAGGTATATCTATTCCTATGTAATCGATATTGATATCTACCTTACAAGCATCTGGCTTATACAACATGGAAGCGATTTTTAAATCAGCAGGTGCATAACCAATTAATTGTTTTTTAATTTTCTCCATGGTAACACCTGTGTCGATAATATCTTCAAGAATAACGATTGTACGACCTTCGATATCTTCTGTTAATCCAATAATTTCCTTAACCTTTCCAGTGGTGGATGTACCTTCATATGACGATAATTTAACAAAGCTTATTTCACAGGGAAAATTAAGTTTTTTCATAATGTCCGCTGCAAACATGAAAGAACCATTTAAAATGCATATCATTAATGGATCTTTATCTGCCAATTCAGCATTCATTTTTTCAGCCATCTTTTCTAATGCTTTGTCAATCTGTTCAAAAGAAATTGACAATTCAAACTCCTTGTCTAGTAGCTTAATACGCTTCATTTATCGTTCAAATTTTTATTTTGTGGCGCAAAAGTACAAAAAAATACCCTCATTAAATATTATTTCTTTTTATAACTTGTTAATTTTGCGATAGTTTAATCAATTTTACCATTTATATAAAGCATTATGCAAGCAGTAGTTAGTATTATTATGGGTAGTACTTCGGATATGCCGGTTATGGAAAAAGCCGCACAAGTGCTCAACGATTTAAAGATTCCTTTTGAAATTAATGCACTTTCAGCTCACCGTACACCTGAGGCTGTAGAGAAATTTGCGAAAGAAGCGGAAGGAAAAGGTGTAAAGGTTATTATTGCTGCTGCCGGAATGGCTGCTCATTTACCTGGTGTAATTGCATCAATGACTAAATTACCAGTTATCGGAGTGCCGATTAAAGCTTCTTTGGATGGATTGGATGCATTATTGGCGATTGTACAAATGCCTCCGGGAATACCAGTTGCTACGGTTGGTATAAATGGAGCTCAGAATGCAGGAATTTTAGCTGCTCAAATGATTTCATTGGTAGACAGAGATCTTGCCGGTAGAGTGGCTGATTTTAAAGAAAGCCTGAAAGTAAAAATTGAAAAGGCAAATCAGGAATTGAGTGAAATCAAGTATGAGTACAAAACAAATTAAACTTATTACTTTAGTTAATAAATTTAATTGTTAACTAAAAGTATTGGATAATAAAGATAAATAAGGTAACTTTTGACGCTTTTAACTGTTACCTTATTTTATGAGTGCCAAATCTATTTTAACAAGTATTCTTACTTTCGTTGTTGTTGTATCCTATGCCCAGAGTTTTTCTTCAAAAACACCTGTTTCCTTGGGTAAAGGAGGAGTTGGAGTTACCCGGAAGGGAGCTGGTTCTGTTCTGAATAATCCGGCAGGAACGGCCCGGATACATGATGTGCATGCCGCAATAAATTACTATTTCCCTTATTTTTCTAAAGAGCTTAGTACTCAGAATGTTTGTTTCGCTGTACCTTTTAAGGTTGGAGTTGTATCTGCATACGCAAATCGGTTTGGGAATGATGTTTTTAAAGAATATAAATATGGATTTAATTTTTCAAAAAGTATAACTCCATGCTTGAATGCTGCTTTTCAGTTGAATTTACAACAAAATTATGTATCTCGTAATTCATCCGGGAATCAATTTTTCTCAGGGGTAGGCGTTCAGATTTTACCTCGTAAGGATTTTTTAATCGGTTGCTTTATCTCAAATCCTGAAAAATCGTCTTTGGAAATTTCAGGAGAAACGATTCGTATTCCTTCCGTCTTTATCATTGGAGCTGAATGGTGGGCTTCTGATTTTTTTTCTATAGCTGTGGAATTAGAAAAGCAGATTTATTCCCCTTCTATAACAAAGGTTGGCGCTGAATATTCCATAAACGAATCTGTTTGGTTACGAGCAGGAATGTTCGGAAAACCCATGCATTATACTTTTGGTACAGGAGTTCGTGTAGCCAGTTTATTTATTGATGCTGCTTTGGCTAATCACCAAACACTTGGTATGTCATCAAGTATAAGTCTTACGTTTTATTTTGATAGAAACCAATGAAGCAGATTTGTTGTTATTTTCTCCTTTTTACTTCCCTGGTAACGTATAGTCAATCCAATCAATCTCCATCCGATATCGTAAGTACTCTTTTGGAATCTATGAGCGACGAAGAGTCAGACCAGGATAAATACAATCAGTTATATGAGGATTTGGTTGATTTATATCAGCATCCCATAAATATTAATGTCATTTCCAGGGAAGATTTAGAGAAGTTGGTGTTTTTATCAGATTTCCAGATTAGAAACATACTTGAATTTGTGTTTGTGCATAAGCCTATCTTGTCTAAATATCAGCTGCAGGGAATTAAAGGAATGCACATGGCTGATATACAGAGTCTTTTAATGTTTGTGATTGTAGGTGTTGAGGATGAATATAAAGACAAAAGACAGTTTTTTAACGGACAGGTATTAGCTCGTGATTTGTTTCTTGTTGAATCTGCTAAAGGTTATATTCGCAGTGATACAACCCCTGCACCATACATGGGAAATAAACATCATATCTATTCCAGAATACAAGCTGATTATGGGAAAAGGTTTTATGCAGGAATGGTGTTGGATAAAGATCCGGGAGAAAGAATGTACAATAATGATATGATGCCTGCTGATTTTACATCAGGATATTTCATGTATAAAGGAACTAAATGGTTAAAACAAGTAATTGTTGGGGATTATCATGTGAATTTTGGTCAGGGACTGGCGATGTGGTCAGGCACAAGTATGGGAAAAACCACTGAACCAACGAATGTTAGAAAACGAAACAGTGGACTAAAGAAGTATTCTTCGGCTAACGAAGAGCGGTTTTTTAGAGGTGTTGGTATCTCTATAGATGTGAATAACTGGGAATTGGATACCTTTGTATCTTCTCGATATAAAGATGGCAGACCAGAATTTGACAGTATTCATCAAAAATTAGTGATTACCTCATTACCAGAGTCTGGTCTTCATAGAACTTTGTCGGAAATAGAAACGAAAGATAGAGTAAAACAAAAAGTAGTTGGAGCTAACGTAAACTATAGATGGAAAAACTGGACTTTATCAGGAGGTGGTTATTCTGAATCTTTAAATGCAGATTCTCTGGAAAACAATCAGATGTATGAGGCATTAAACAATCATGGGATTTTCAATAACTATTATTGGTTTGGGTATAATTATGGCAGTAAAAGAATTTACTGTTTTGGAGAAACTGCTATGTCAGATTATTCAGGTGTTTCTTTTGTCAATGGTTTCTTATTTAAACCAGTTGGGAATGTGTCACTTTCGATGCTATACAGAAATTATTCAAGATATTTTCATTCAGAATGGAGCGGAGCATTTGCTGAAAGCAATAATTCTTCAGGGGAATCCGGATTGTATATGGGTGCAAATATTTTCCCCTTCAGAAATTTTGAAATTAATGCTTATGCCGATGTATTTAAATATAAGTGGTTGAAGTATAATATTGATAAGCCATCAAGTGGATTTGATTTTTCAGTGGATTGTAAGTATAAGTTTTCGTCAGATATAGAATTGAACCTTCGGTATCGTGAAAAGGAGAAGATGAAAAACAGGCAAACAACTGGTGAAGCCTGTTATCCTGTTGATAGTTATAATGTCAAGAAAATAAGAATGAACACAAAGGTTTCTTTGGATAATCATTGGGCATTTCAATTCAGAATTGAGCAGTCTTATTATAATGAAACCAATGAATCTTTAAGTAAAGGGGTGTTGGGTTTTGCAGATATTAATTATAAAAGTGCTCATAATCGCTTTGCTTTCTGGTTGAGATATCTTGTATTTAATACAGATGATTACAATAGCAGGATATATGCATATGAAAACGATCTGCTTTATAATTTTTCAGTACCCGCTTTTCAGGATGAAGGGAGCCGTACTTATTTGTTAGGTAGATGGCATATTACAGGAAATGTAAAATTCTGGATCAAGGTAAGCCAAACCTGGTATGCTGATAAAACAGAGTTGGGTTCTGGTTTTCAAGCTTTGGATGGCAATACCAAAACCCGGATTAGTAGTCAGGTTCAAATAAAGTTTTAGGATTATGATTGTATGTTTGTTAAGCAGGGATCGTAAACGGAAATCCCCATTCATTTATAAGAGTAACCATAGACTACTAGTGTAAAGATTGCATAATAGCCGAATTAATATTATCTTTGTCCTATGGCAAGGACTGGAAGAAAACTAATACTTAGTGAGGAAGATCAAAAAACATTGGTTGCTACATCAAGAGCACATAGTGCAGACCACAGGGCAGTGATGCGTTCCAAGATAATACTCATGTTGAACGACGGATTTAGTTATGATTTAATAAAATCCGAATTAAAAGTAGGTCGCGAAGCCATTGCAAAATGGAAAAAGCGTTACTTAGAGTTGGGATTGGATGGTCTAAAAGATGCACCCAGACCTGGTAAAAAAGCTATTTATACAGAAGAAGATAAGGCAAGGGTTGTGCAAAAAGCATGTTCTAAACCCGAGGGAGGATATTCTAATTGGAGTCAACGAAGAATTGCGAAAGAATTTGGCATGAGTCAAAGCACTGTTCAACAAATATTAAAGTCACACGATTTAAAACCTCACAAAGTTCAATACTGGTGTGGTAAAAGTACAGACCCGGAATTTGAAGAAAAGATGCTTAATGTTGTTGGGTTGTACATGAATCCACCCAAAAACGCTTTAGTGTTATCTGTAGATGAAAAAACACAAATACAGGCTTTAGACCGGTCGCAACCAGAACTTCCCTTAAGGTCTGGTAATCCAAAGCGACTGACAGCTACCTATAAAAGGCATGGTACAGTATCATTGATAGCAGCCCTGTCTGTTCATAATGGAGAGGTTACCGCAGATACAATGGACAAAAACAATGGACAAAATTTTCTGCGGTTTCTAAAAAAGATATACCGGAAGTACCCAAGGAAGCAACTTCATGTAATTGCTGATAATTTAAATGTACATAAAGATAAGGAGGTTAAAAAATGGATAGACTCAAAAACAAGAATGACAATACATTTTACCCCAACTTATTCCTCATGGCTGAATCAAATAGAAATATGGTTTAATATCTTATCCAAGGATGTTCTAAAAGGTGCAGTCTGGCACAGTAAAGAGCAGTTGGCTAATCAAATAATACAGTATGTTGACACTTATAATAAAGAACGGGCTAAGCCTTTTGTGTGGACATATAATGGCAAAAGAAGCAATAGTTCGGGTAATA
>JBNKRV010000045.1:0-9478 GCA_050296935.1 Marinilabiliaceae bacterium
TATGCAATAAGGTATCAACACTCTTTGGTGTTACTAAACTTTTTTTTCATCTTTAATCAGTTTATAAAATTGAAATGCAAAGATGCGGTGTTTTACCGTATAAACCTCCTTGTCTACCGACGTAGGAGGTTTAGTTCAACATAAAGTATATCAAATTAATCATGTAGTTAAATAATGCACCAATTAATGCAATAACAAGTACTCCATTCATATTAATTATTTTTATTAAGTAATTATAACCTGTAGAAAACCATCCTGTTTTTTGAAGTGTTTGTCTGGATCAAAATACACTTCTATTTAGTGTAAATTCACCCAATCCATATTTTTCCCACAGTAATTCCCTCATATTCTTTGTTGTATATTCAGTAGATTTAAGCAATCCTTAATAACCATTTTTTGTTGCCATTATCCCTTGTAATTATATAATTCTACAAAAATTAGCTATTTTTCAAACACAAGGACAAGTCCCTTCTGTGAATTATTAAAACAATTAAAAATTGACTTCGTCTAACCCTAATTCTCCTAAAGAAAGGAGAATTCAATAAAATCGTGAGATGCTTTTCTAATCGAGATTGCAAATCTTTATCAAACGGATATCTTTAGATGAGGCACCAACGAGAAATTGCACTGCTCCCTTTTCCAAAACCATTTGTTGTTGGTGCTCATCCCAGTAACACAGATCTCTTTTATTAATGACTAAACCAGCCTCAATAGTTTGTCCTTTAAAGATGGATTTACGTGTAAAACCCTTGAGGGCTATTTGAGGCCGAGCTACCTTTGAATCGGGAAATGATACATATAACTGAACCACCTCATCGCCATCCATCTCACCAATATTGGTCACAGAAAGCTTTACCAGAAATTCATTAGCATTTTCAGTTACCGAAAGATCATCATACTTAAAATGCGTATAACTCAACCCATAGCCAAAGGGATAAAGTGGCGGGTATTTCGCATATAAATAAGTATGACCATTACGAATATTATAATCCAGTAAAGGAGGTAATACCTCATCACTCATGGGCCAGTCCTGAACCAATCTGCCTGCCGGGTTATAATCTCCGGCCAACACATCAGCCAGGGCATTTCCCAATTCCTGACTATTATGAGTAAGATGAACAATAGCCGGCAAATTATGCTGCGACCAATTGATCGCATAAGGAAAACTGCTGATTAATACCAAAACCGTATTTTGATTCACCTCGTAGATCCTTTTAATCCAACCTTCATCTTCAAGCATAATGGTTTCACGATCTACCGCTTCCTTGCCATAACTGCGTCGGGTAACCTTTTCCCAGCCAGCATTTCCTGTGGGATGATTACCCCCGAAAGCAATAACCATATCTGCATTTTTCGCTGCTTCAATGGCTTTATCTTCTAACGAATCGGGCACATATTCAAACTTTATTTGTTCTCCATACTTTTGTTGCAGGCCTTGTAATGGTGTTACGAAATATGCAGGCGTACCTGAATACCAATCTAACAATACCTGGTTGGCCAACTGACCAATAACAGCCACTTTTTTTATTTTAGATGCCTGTAACGGCAATGTATTCTGGTCGTTTTTAAGAAGTACAATTGATTTTTGCGTTACTTCTCTTACAATATGTTTGTTCTCATCAGACAACCAAGGCTCTGATTCATTATTCAGGCCAATCTCAACATAAGGATTATCTATTTGATCATCCAATAATCCTAGTTTTATCATCACCCTAAAGGTTCCCCTAAGTACTTGATCAATATCGGCTTCATGGATTATTCCTTTGTCCAAAGCCTTATTAATACCGGCTTTATAATTATCCAAAAACTGGTTAATACCACTTTTTACGGCCATACCAGCGCCCATTTCAATGGACTCATAATATTTATGGTGAGAGATTAAAAGCTTCAGAGCTCCTCCGTCGGTACTAATAATTCCATTTTGCCCCCATTCATCTACGGTTAAATCCTTCAGTAATGGATTTACCATCATAGGAACCTGATTTACCTTATTATAAGCTGCCATATAAGCACGTGATCCTCCAAGCTCTACCCCCATCTGAAAAGGTACCGAATAATACTCGCGTAAGAGCCTTTCATCAAAATCAGAAGATGATGTGGTTCTGGTGTTTTCATTGCTATTGGCCAGAAAATGCTTCATTAAAGAAGCGGCCTGCCAATACCTGGGATCATGGCCCTGAAGCCCTTTAATAAA
Source organism: Marinilabiliaceae bacterium (assembly GCA_050296935.1). Taxonomy (GTDB): domain Bacteria; phylum Bacteroidota; class Bacteroidia; order Bacteroidales; family Marinilabiliaceae; genus Saccharicrinis. The sequence goes on from JBNKRV010000045.1 coordinate 2,195, forward strand.
AGCCACAGCCAATGTACCATTCAAAAACGGGTCTTCGCCATAACATTCCTCTGTTCGGCCCCATCTCGGGTCGCGACTCAGATCCGCATTAGGTGCACGAACTACCAATCCACCTCTTTTGTATTTAGGAGATTGATATATATACCTGACTTCATATCCTTCAATCTCTCCAAGTTGGCGTAAAGCAGTGGTGTCCCAGGTTTCGCCCATTCCATACGATTGAGGGAAAGTGGTGGTAGGCACGGGATTACCCTTCCCCCAGTTTCCCGGCTCGCCCATGGCCACCCCATGCAATCCTTCCACATGTCCTGTAGCAACAATACCCAACCTGGGAACTGAAGGATTAGTACCCAGACAGTTTACCTTTTCCTTCAGTGTCATTATAGATAGCAAGTTATCAATACGTTGCTCAGAATCTAAATTGGTATTTTGAAACGGAAATATTTGTGCCGATGTAATGAACAAATTAATAATGAACAAAACACCTAAAACCCAATACTTCATCGATCCTGTTATTTAGAGATAAACAAATTTGCGTTCACCTCATTTTCTTCTATTTCCCATTGATTATTGACATTCTTTACCTTTATGGTTTGTAATTTACTGTCTGCAGGCAGACAAACCTGACCGGTTGCCACATCGCTATCTGAAGCATATATTTTTAATTCTACATTTGACCAATCCATATCTTTTGTAGACTGCGCCAGTTTTATATGTGGAATGACAGTACCCTCTTGCACTAACATTACAATAGGAATTTTACCTGCTTCAATGGTATGCCATCCGCCTTCGTAAACTTTACCGGTTTGGTAATCAATCCAGGTCCCTTTTGGCAAATAAACATCACGTTCTGTAGTCTCTTCAAATAATGGAGCCACCAATATATCATCCCCAAACAAATATTCATTATCAATTAACCAGGCTCCTGCATCATCAGGATGCTCTACAAAAAGAGCCCGCATCATTGGCAATCCTGTTTCTGTACATTTTTTTGCCTGTGCATAAATGTATGGCATCAGTTGATAACGCATATTATCAGCTTCACGAAAATCATTTAAAAACGATTTACTGTATTCCCAGGGTTCTGTCGGAGGTGCACCATGACTTCTGGTATGCGAAGTCAGCATTCCGAAAGGAGTCCATCTGCGATACACGTCCTCAGGTGCTTGTAAAACAAAGCCACCAATATCATGACTCCAGAAAGAAAACCCACTCAAACCAAATGACAAACCTCCTCGTAATGCAGACGACATAGCCGTATTGGTATTGGCAGGATCACCACCCCAATGTAATGGATAACGCTGACTACCAGCCCATGCACTACGCGCCCACATGATTTGTTCGCCTTTTACTTCTTTGGTAATATTAGCTACCGCTTTATTATATCTAAGCGGATATAAGTTATGCTCGTAAAAACCAGTTTTGCCCGAAGCGTATATTCCATTGTAAGGCGCAGCCTCGCCGAAATCTACTTTTATGGCACCCACTCCCAATTCAAGTAATCCTGATATTTTATTCTGATACCATTCCACCGTTTTAGGATTGGAAAAATCGAGTACCGCATCTTCGTAAGGCAGGTTTCCTTTGGCATTTTTCACATATAATTCCTTTTCTACGATCTCATCAAAAAGCTTATTCTTAGGAACAAAATATGGAAGCTGCCATAAACAGGTTTCGAAGCCTTGCTTTTTCAAATCCTTGATCATTTTTCCGGCATCATCAAATCGAGATTCAGAAAACTTGTAATCGCAACGCCAATCCGTTTCAAACCAACCGGTATCAAAATGAATCACATCACAAGGAATTTCATTTTCACGAAGCTCTTTTGCGACTGTTCTACCGTCATCTTCGCTGAAATAGGTAATCCTGCTCATCCAAAAACCAAACGACCAAAGTGGCGGCATCTGAGCTTTTCCGGTAAGGTTGGTATATTCATCTAAAATAGATTTGGGTTTACCCAGAAACACAAATAAATCCAATGACTCATCGCCAATCATTAAGGAATTAACACCATTAAAGTATTTTCCAAAGTCACAGGCAATAGGAGTGGTAGTATGCATAAACATCCCATAGCCACGGCTACTCATGAAAAAAGGAATGGGTTTATACATGGTTTCATTTTGAATGCCATTGGCATCATCAGTGCACAATACTACTTTCTGACCTCTTTTATTCAACTGCGTATATGATTCTCCGCAACCAAATATTTTTTCATCAGGCGAAAGCGTAAATGCTGCATTAAAACTACGTGAATAATCAGATGCCCTCCGCACAAAAGAGAATGGCATAATAGGCGTATAAGTAGATTCGTCGTTATCTAAATGATGATTAGTAGAAGTAAGTAATTTGCCGTTTTCGTCATAAAAAGCTACATGCCACGGATATGCTGAAATCACTACTTTTCCATATGGGCTCGTATATATATGCTTTCCATTATCAAAGGAATACTTCCAGCTTTTACCTTTTGTAACCTTTCCATTCACCAACATTAACGATGGTTCATCGGCTTGTTTATCCAGACCACTGAATGCTCTGATACGAACTGTACGATCTGAAATAAATTCAACGGCAAAAGTTAATTCCGGTGAAGAAGCGTATTCCCCGGTTGGAAATTCATTTTCTGTAACAGGACGAAGCACTCCCAGCATGTTGTTAAATGCATATCGTGTTTTGTATTCATAACGTTTATAGTTAATTTTCCCGGTAGCTGTTTCAGGATTAAACTGAACCAGACTATCCGCAAAATAATAAGTGTTCTTAAAATTGTAGAAATCAGAACTAATGTCAATGGGTTCATTAACTAATTCATGGTTTTGCAATTGTGCAATGGCGGTATTCCCAATGATAAAAATTCCTGCCAGCAATAATAATACATTGTTAATTTTATTCATATCAGTAGACTTTTATTGTTCTGGTTAACTGGTTTTATACTAAAATTTACTTTTATTATACGGTTAAAAAATAGTTTCTATTTCCTCCATCTTTTTTGCCTCTTTTCAACGGGCTTTCACTTCAGCTCACAAAGGAATGCTTTTTGTGTTCCTGACTTCCATTTTGCAACAATCCTCCTAATCTTTAAAGAAAATAAACAAAGGAAGCCGCTGCTGATATTTAAAATCTAAAAGCTAATCTCTACGCTCCTGATTAAGAATTATCAGATACAACCGGCACAATTTAACCAATCGTAAATTTACCGGATAATCAAAACAAATATACAGAATGAAATATTAACAATAACTGTTTTAATCCATGCTAGTACCTAATTGAAAACATAAAAGCAAAAGGTTTTTATGTAACTCAACGACAGATCGTGGTAATGGAATAAGCGAAAGGGAGCTTATTTTAATCCACTTCTATATTTGAAGGAATCTGGCCTACCCATATCCGCCCATTTTATAATAATCTGAGGATTGAAAAGCAAAACAACCAGATAATCTCTATCAGGAGGCACATGAAAAGGTATTAACTTCAGTTATAAAAATAAAAAATTACTTGCATTCAAATATTTTAATAAACATTAAAAGCTACCTAAATGTTGGTGTTATTGTAAACTTTGAAATTCAATAAATTTTAACCCTAAAATATTATAAAACCTATTGCTGACTTATTCGTATAGGATGTTAGTGATTTGAAATGAATAATGTATGCGAATTAGGGGTCTGATAACTTTCATTTTTTTATACTCAATACAATTGATTGCCTCCAATTCTCCTGAACTTAAATTTAAGTATTGGGAGAAAAAAGATGGCCTTTCGAGTTCCTATATCAACTCTGTTGAAGAAGATGCTGATGGATTTATATGGATCGGGACTAACAGAGGACTTAACAGAATTGTCGGGAAATCCATCATTTCCTATTTTTCTATAGTTGGCGATTCAACATCCATTCCAGACAATTTCATCATTAAACTTTTTAAAGATTCAAAAGATCAATTATGGGTAAGTAGCCGATTGGGAGTTTCCGTCTATAACAAAAGCTATGACAATTTTACACACATTGCTTCCGATAAAGATTACAATGGATTATATGCATTGAACGTTATACAATTCTGCGAAAATAAGTCCAAACAGCTATTCGTTGCCACCTCAGACTATATTTATATTTATAATGAACAAAAAAGTCAGTTTAAAGAAATCATTAAGATTCCCAATGGTGAGATTATGGATTTTTTAATCAGACCTGATGGTGAGATCTGGATCACTGTGGATTCAAATCCGGGTTTGTATATTTATGAACAAAAAGATAATTGTTACCACTTAAAATCAGAGGGAATAAATCAGCAAAAATTTTCCTTGATATCTTCAATCATTGAGAGAAATGATACCATTTTCTTTGGAACGCTGGTTGGTTTACATGCTTTTGATGTTAGAAATAATAAGATAATAAAATATATAAATGATGCCCCTGATTCCAATGTCATTAAATTTCTTGAGTTAGATAATAATAATAATATCTGGACGTGCGATTATACTGGCCTCAAATTTTTTACGCCTCATAATGGTACTTTTAAAGGCTATTATCCGACTGGATCCCCAAGTTCAATAAAACCAAATTCTTCCGGCATTTTTCAGAGTACACAGGGTACTTACTGGGTATATCATCAGCCTGGAGGCATCGGAATGGATATAAAAAATAAAGGATTCCGGATTTTCACTAACTCCGATAATACATCCTGGCATTCTTCAAGTAATGATTTCGCACATCTTATAACGGATCAGCATTCACGTTTATGGATAGGTAGTTCAAACGCAACTATTGATATTTTTGATTGGGATAATTTAAGCTCTAAGAGTTTTCGTTGCGGCAGCAAGGGGCTACCCAAAGGTACCGTTGTAAATTTTGGTAAAAATGCTGATCATGAAGTATTGATTTCCATTTATAACAAAGGGGTTTATAAATACAATGAGAGAAAGGATCATTTTGATCGCTACTATTTTATTCACAATGACACTGTATTTAATGAACTAAATGATGTCAGGTCCATTACAATTGATAAGAAAGGAAGATATTGGCTCTGCGTTCACGGAAAGGGTGTATATTGCATTGATGGCGACCAATATACACAATACAACACAGAAAATAGTAATTTATCAAGTGACTGGACAAACCAACTGCTTATAGATCATCTGGACAATATCTGGGTTGCTAGCAGCTGGGGCTTAAGTGTATTAAAAAACGGGCATTCTGAATTTCAATCCTATTACAAAAGTACCACTCAGAATAAGGGGCTTGCCGAAAATCAAATCACCTGTTTGTTTCAGGATCGAAATCATATTCTTTGGGTAGGAACAAGTGCCGGATTAAGTAAATACAATTATGATTTAAATAGTTTTGAATCCATTTTCCCTAATGAGTATATCTGTTCAATTGCTGACGACAATGAAAATCGAATCTGGATTACAACCAATTCAAATTTGATTTCATATAACTATAAAGAGAATAACAAATCGTTTTTTACAGATAAGGATGGAATAAATATTTCTGAATATTTAACAGGGTCTGTATTACGGGATACCATAAATAATGAACTGTATTTTGGAGGACTAGATGGTATGGTAATATTTAAACCCCATTTATTAGTATACAACACCCAAAAACCGAATGTTGAGTTTACTAGTCTTAAACTATTTAGCAAGGAAATTGATTATAAAACCAATCCTGAAATCATTTCAAAAGCAATTGGAAAGGCTGAAGAAATACATTTAGCATACTTTCAAAATGTAATAACTCTGGGGTTTGAATCAAATAATTATATAGCTCACTCTAATAATCAGTTTGCATATAAATTAGAGGGTTTTGATAAAGATTGGGCCTATGTTAAGGATATACACTATGCTACCTATACAAATTTACCACCGGGAAAATATTTTTTTAAGGTTAAAAGTGTCAATAACGATGGCGTTTGGAATGATGACCCAAAGGTATTGATCATTAGTATTATTCCTCCCTGGTACAAAAGAAATTTTGTTCGTTTTCTGCTATTCTTAACACTTCTGATCATTGTCTTTATTTTGATTAAAATCAGAACCCGGCATTTACAAGTTCAACAAATCATTCTGGAAGATCAGGTTGAAGAAAAAACAAAAGAATTACAGGAGAGTAATGGTGAATTACAAGCTCAGGCTGATTATTTAAAAGAATTGAACCAAAGACTTGAAGAGCGACAGAAAAAAATAGAAGATCAAGCCATAAAACTTAAAATACAGTCTGTAAATCTAAAAGTTGCCAATAGTCAGTTAAATGGATTAAACGCCACAAAAGACCGTCTATTTTCAGTGATTGCCCACGATTTATTAAGTCCTTTTAATTCCATACTGGGATTAACTGAAGTATTTAAGAGTGCACAAGATGATATGGGAGAAAAGGAACGGGTTACTCTGGCGCAAAACATCCATTCTTCTGCACAAAGAGTACATAGTCTATTGCAGAATCTTTTAATGTGGTCCAGATCACAAACCAGATCAGTCAAGTTCAATCCTCAAGTGATTAACCTTAAAAGAATAGTAGCTGAAATCACAGATTTACTAGAAGATAGCCTGTATCTTAAAAATCTGAAATGCATTGTTAAAATACCTGGTGATTTAGAACTCAATGCAGATATTGATATGTTGTCTACGATCATCAGGAATCTGTTAAGTAATGCTGTCAAATTTTCTCATCCAGATGAAAGTATTATTATTTCAGCTATCCCTTCAAAAAGTAAAGTTACATTCTCAATAACAGATAAAGGAGTTGGATTACCACCTAAAGCTGCAAAAAAAATATTTACAGATGATAACGTGCATTCTAAAGCGGGTACTCATGGAGAAAAAGGATCTGGTCTGGGACTTATAATATGTAAAGATTTTGTAGAAAAACACAAAGGTAAAATATGGATGGAAAGTGATGAAGGTAAGGGCACAACTTTTTATTTTACGATACCACAAGCAACCTGAGTTCGTAAAAATTAAAATGCCGATGTAAATTTATATTACTTTCAGGCAATGGCCTATAGGCTTTAATGCCATACAACCATCACTCTTTTCAAACTCAGTCCGATAAGTATAATTCTTATATTCTTCGTTATCGCTATCTGTTTTTTAATTTTTGATACTAAAGAGTCCTGTATTCTTATAACCTGATTAAAATTAGCGAGCTCAAATTTCAGTAAATGATTGATTTACAATATAAATTTTTGAGACATAGCGAGCTATGGTGATAAAATTTAGAGCCGTAAATCGATTATTTAATGAAAAGCTATGATTTTCATTAAATAATCGATTTTCTGCGTCATATTTGCTTACC
>JBNKRV010000046.1:0-20388 GCA_050296935.1 Marinilabiliaceae bacterium
GCTATGAATTTCACTTATAAATACCGATTTTCTGCGTCATATTTGCTTACCATAGCTCGCTATGCTTTCGCAAACATTCCTTGAAACTCAATATTTATAAGCGATTTGAGCCATTAATTTTATATCGAACTCAGGTTAATAAGATAAATAACATTATAATGAACAACCAAAAATTTAATATGAAGTGTAATTCGCGTATTAACAACGGATTTTTTTAGCAACGAATCAATAAGTGTTGAGAAAGCGCTTTTTTTTTAAATGACCCCCTTAATTTTGAACATGAAAAAAGGACAGATTAAAAATAATCTGTCCTTTCCCCTTAATTCAGCTAACTAAATCCAAGTTTTATGAAAAATCCCTGATACAAATATGAAAATTAATATCTGAAATTAGACCAGAGAGTTGTTAATAATCCCTAAATAGTGTTATCAAACATTACGATTCAGGTAGGTACAATAATTTAATCCTAATAGATATTGAGTGTATAAATCTTGAACTTTATGCTTCAAAAAAAGTTTACATGGTAGCATATTAATATATTCGTAAACAGAAACGTCTGGATGAAGTAAATTATACTGGTTGTTTTTGATACAGGTTTGATTGTTAATGTCATGGCAGTATAGGTTTGTATTTATTTAGTACTTGTACGAAAACTCAAGTGGCAGAAAGGAAAGCTTCATTTCAGAGGCTTTCGCAGCTCGGAAAATGTGAGTTTACTGCTGTAAATATTCATTTTGAGAGCAAGGGTAACAGCCTGCCCCGATTATTTCGGGGAATAAAATGGAGTTTTCTTGCTGACACTATTTAAATATCATAAATCTTAAAGGTGCTTGTTGAATTATAAAGATTAATTATTGTAACATGAAATGGTGTAGCTGAAAAATGAATCAGATCATACGCAAGAATGAATGGTTTAAAGTGGAACTAGCTATCAGATTTCGCTAATTTTTAAAACAAATGAAAATAGATAGATTTTTAATTACAGTATTTATCATTGCCATATCTGCATTTTATGCATGTTCTCAAGAGGATTATAAATCGAAGGATTTACTTAATGTATACACAAATAAAGACAGTCATCATGTAGATAATTATTATTCCAGACATTTTAATACCAATTCAAAACCTGAAAACATTGTATTGTTAATTGGTGATGGGATGGGGGTATCGCAGGTTTTTGCAGGTGTTACTGCCAATAAAGGAAATCTTTTTTTGATGAATTTTAAGTGTATTGGATTTTCACGTACTCAAAGTTCATCGGATTATATTACCGACTCAGCAGCAGGGGCAACCGCCATATCATCAGGTACAAAAACATATAATGGTGCCATAGGGGTGGATGATAAAAAAGAAGCTTTAAAAACAATTCTTGAAATTGCTGAAGAAAATGGTAAAGCTACCGGGTTAGTGAGTACTTCTGCTATTACACATGCCACTCCTGCTTCTTTTATTGCACATCAACCCAGTAGAAATATGTATGAGGAAATTGCTGCAGATTTTCTTAAGACTGATATTGATGTATTTATCGGTGGTGGAAGAGATCATTTTACCTCTCGAAAGGATGGGGAAAATCTTCTTGATAAATTCAAGGAAAAAGGATATAAAATATACGATAATCTGACTGATGCAGAAGCGGTAACCAGTGGAAAGTTAGGTGTATTGACTGCGCCGGTGCATAATCCGAAATTCAGCGAAAGAGGTAATATGCTTGTTGAATCAACTTCAAAAGCTCTTGAAATCTTATCTAAAGACAAGGATGGATTTTTTTTAATGGTAGAGGGTTCACAAATAGATTGGGGAGGTCATAATAACAACATTGGATATATAGTCGGTGAAATGTTGGATTTTGACAGAGCTATTGGGGAAGTACTGAAATTTGCCATGCAAAATCAGGAAACGTTGATTATTGTTACTGCAGATCATGAAACAGGAGGGCTTGCCTTATCCGGGGGCAATATTGCAGAAGGGTATGTAGAGGGAGACTTTACTACCACCCACCATACAGGAGTTATGGTGCCTGTATTTGCAATTGGGCCCGGGGCAGAAGAGTTTATGGGTATATATGAGAATACGGCTATATTTGATAAAATGCTGGAATTGTTTCAGTTTAGAGAATAATATACTTGATAAATTACCCAGAGCAAAACCATTTAATAGTGTTCGTATATGAAGTTCACAACTACTGTGTTGTAACTTAAAATCTAAATCCTCATATGCGCTGGTGTTCTGCGGTTTGAATTTTTCACACACCTTGTATTTAAACTGTATAGTCTAACACCCGGCTTTATGGACAGATACTAAGTGGTATTGCTTTGGGTATAATATTACGTTTGCAGTGATTAACCGATTATTCTTTTCTGAATCAGATAGTAAGCAATTAATCCAATGCCTCCAAACAGAAACATCATTGAAAAATAGGCAACCGGCTCGGGCATTTGCGTTATATTCTCTAAATAGTTTCCCATTAAAAGTCCAACACCTAATCCAATTAATAAAAGTCCGAATTTAAGCGCCAGATAGTATGCGGGCTTTCTGTCTCCTTCATTGAAAATATCAGCTTCTTTACCAGAGGCAATTAATGCTGTTCTTTCTATTCGTCGATTCTTAAAATAAGAATTTGTGATTATTATTGCGCCAATAACAATAAATAATACAATGGGAACTAAAACTCCTAAAACTGCTACCATGATTGAAAATTTTTTATATGAATATTTTTATATTGTTTCTATTTAGTTAGACAACTGGTTTTAGTAACCGGTTACATATTTTATGAGTCTTTTTGCAATAATTAATTCGCATCCTGATACTGCCTGAGTTCAATTCATATTTTCTATTTCTCATGGAGGGTTAAGAAGTGATTTCTATATTCTTTGAACTATATATTAATTGATTTGAATATTTTTGCAAAATGTTAATGAAAAACGCACAGCAGAAACTTAAAGATATATTTGGATATAGCCAATTCAGACCCTTGCAGGAAAAGGTTATTCAGTCGATACTAGATGGGAATGACAGTTTGGTTTTAATGCCAACAGGAGGAGGGAAGTCAATTTGCTTTCAAATACCTGCCCTTACCATGGATGGGATTGCCATTGTTGTTTCGCCACTAATAGCATTAATGAAAGATCAGGTGGAAGCGTTAAAAGTAAATGGTGTTGATGCTGAGTTTTTGAATAGCTCTATAACAGAAGAGGAACAGGGTGCTATTACAAGGAGAGTGACTGATGGAAAAGTAAAGCTTTTGTATGTTTCGCCTGAGAAAATGAATTCGGAGAGCTTCTATTATACACTGCTTCAACTAAAAATAAGTTTAATAGCTATTGATGAGGCTCATTGTATTTCAAGTTGGGGGCATGATTTCAGACCGGATTATAAGAAACTTGGATACCTGAAAAAACAATTTAAAAATGTGCCGGTAATGGCTCTTACAGCCACTGCCGATCCATTAACACAGAATGATATACTGGTACAGTTAAATTTGAAGGAAGCTAAGGTGTTTCAGGATTCATTCAGCAGACCCAATATTTTCATGGAGGCCAGGCCTGCGTATAAAAGAAAGGAAGTAATACTGGACTTTATTCAGGAAAGACCAAATGAATCGGGAATTGTTTATTGTTTAAGCAAGAAAAATACAGAAACCTTATCTCGTTTTTTAAGGGAAAACGGAATTATGGCAGGTTTTTACCATGCAGGTATGAGTAATGAGGCCAGAAACCGGATTCAAAACGATTTTATCAATGACCGTATTAAAGTGGTATGTGCAACTATTGCCTTTGGTATGGGGATTGATAAATCGAATGTACGTTGGGTGATTCATCATAATCTGCCCAAAAATATTGAAGGATATTATCAGGAAATCGGACGAAGTGGTCGGGATGGTTTGCCAGCGCATGCGCTTCTGTTTTATGGCTCTCAGGATTATTCGATACTCAATACATTTAATGAAGAATCGGATCGAAAAGCGATACTTAATGCCCGGTTAGAAAGAATGTGGAATTTTGCAGAGTCGAATCATTGCCGGCGAAGATTATTACTCAATTATTTTGGTGAATGGACTACTGATGATTGCGGAGAGTGTGATAATTGTAAGGGAAAAACTTACTTGTTTGATGGTACACTGATGGCACAAAAAGCTCTTTCTGCAGTGGCACGATTAAAAAACAAACTTCCCAAAGATATGCTTCCTGCCATTTTAGCGGGGCATCTGACTCCTGACATTGTTGCGGGAAAGATGAACCAGATAAAAACTTTTGGAGCCGGTAAGGATGTGAGTATACATGATTGGGGAATTGTTGTAAATCAATTAATCAACCTGGGTTATCTTAAAATAAATTACGAGCAAGGGACCATATTAGCGCTCACTCCTTTAAGTAATAAGGTGCTGTTTGAAAATTGTAATGTTGATTTACATCAGCTGCATCAAAAAGTGAAGCGCACACAAAAAGTGAAGGAGAAAAAGAAAGTATCTACTATTAACTTTAATCGTGAGGATGGTTTATTTGAGCGTCTGCGTCAATTAAGGAGATCTATGGCTGTTCAACTAGGAGTTCCTCCTTATATTTTATTTTCAGATGCTACATTAATGGAGATGGTAGAACATACCCCAACAAACGAATGGGAAATGAAAGCCATTTCAGGAGTAGGAAATAAAAAATGGGAACAATATGGTGAAGCATTTATCAATGAGATCCGGGATTTTTTATCTTCAAAAAGCAGAAAAGAAAAGCCAGCGTATTTAAAAACTCTTGAGCATTACAATGCAGGTATGTCTCCTGAACAAATAGCCGCCAGGCAAGGAGTAAATATCATTACAGTCTATTCTCATTTAGCTACTTTGTTTGAAAAGGGTGAGCGTGTAGATATTGAGCAATATGTATTACCCTACGAACTTAAAAAAGTGGAAAATATAATGAGGAATAACTCAAATTTACGATTGCAGGAAATTTATACAGCTGCTAATAATGAGATTCCGCACCATGTAATTCGATTAGCTATGAGTCTATTGAAAAACAATTGATTATAGTTTGTTGATGAATGAGATGTAGTCAGGCTCAGGTTAATAATTTATGAAGTAGTTTATCAAAGAATAATAATCCAACTAATCCAAAAACTGAGATGTAAATTAATACAGGTAACTGACCAAATGAATCAAGGGTTGTATTAAGAGTCTGTTGTAATAAATCTACTTCAAACATATTTGCAACAGATGTACTTTCTGAAACATCACGAATGTCAATTAAATAGACTAATACCAAAGAAAAAGCAACAGCTACACCAATCCATACCTTATTCGATAAACTCATTTTATTTGAAGTGGTGATAGGGTTTGATGTCCATTCCTGAAGAACCTGATCCATTGTTCCTTTTGTAAATTCTTTTGAAGGTTTTTCCGTTTCATACGAAGTAAAAAAATCCTCAATTAATTTATCCTCTTCTGAAATATGTAATTTATCTTTTTTCATGTGTCCAGTTCATTAGTAAGCCAACGAAAATTTGGGTTTAATAACTAGTTATGTAAATCTCAAATTGAAATTGTTATTGTCTTTTCTCATATACTTTCCTTACCCCATTTATGTTATAAGTTATCAATTCTGGATTAAGGATTTCGCCTGACCGTTCATTAATTTCTGCAGTAAATCGTACAGGTTTTTTCTGGCTCTATACAATTTAACCTTTACATTACTTTCTGTGTAACCTGTAGTAATAGCAATTTCCTCAATACATAACTCTTGATAGTAATACAATATTAATAAAAAACCTTCGTCGTCGTTTAATTTATTAAGTGCTATTTTAAGCATTCTCTTTTTATCCAGCCGATCCATTCCATTTCCACCGGGATAACTCAACCGAATATCATAATCATACTTTCCCTCAATGTTTTGAGTATCCGGCTTTTTAATCCTTATTTTACTTAGAGCAGTTCGGTATACAATCTGATATAGCCAGGTGGAGAATTTTGAATTACCTTTAAATGAATTTATCTTTTTATATACTTTAACAAATGCATCTTGAGTTACTTCCTCTGCATCCTCCTTATTTTTTGTGATGCTCAATGCCAACGTAAACGCCATGTTCTGATATTGACTAACCAGACTTGCATACGCTGAAACATCTCCGTTTTTGATTTGACTAATTATTTTTTTATCAGAACTGCTCATTTACAAAGTTTGACGCTCAAAAGCGTATACAAGTTACACTTGAATCCATAAAAATGCAATGGAGGTGAAAATTTCTTGCTCAAAGAATAGTACTCCATGTTTTTTGATTTTTTTTGTTTATATAATGTTATGAAATACAGAGTGCTGCAAGTGATTGCTGTACTTTTTTAAAAAATATATGCAAATATTGTTGGTTCTTCACCATAAATCACATACATTTGCATCCGCAAAAAAGAAATAAAGGTTTTAAAGAAAGCCTCTTTTTATGCAACCATGGCGAGGTAGCTCAGCTGGTTAGAGCGCGTGATTCATAATCACGAGGTCGGCGGTTCAAGCCCGCCTCTCGCTACACTTGAAAAATTCAAGTAACAGAAAGCCTTACATATACACGTGTAAGGCTTTTATTTTTCCCTACATTTTCGATTGAATGCAAAAAAGGGAAATTCTACCCGTTGGTAAAACTTCCCTTATTGAATCAAATTTGCCTTAACGGCCTTACAAAGTTATAACTACTTTTTGCGCATAGCTCTTAGTTCGTCCAAAGCTTGCAAATTCCAGTCAATACCATTGCAATATAATTGCTTTAATATTTCGGTAACTCCACGCATGGGGCTTAAATATCCTCTATACTCAAATGGTTTAAACTGTCACCATGTGTAACAATAAGATGAAGTGTTGAAATTAACTGGCTGATACGAACGCCCAAATCCTCTATACTGTCAAACTCCAAAGGGAATATAATCCCACCGTTTTTACATTCTTGAATTTGGCTTAACTTGAAATCTTTTAACTCACTCATAAGACTAAAAACAAAGACCCCTGCTTTAGGTGTCCTTTGGCTTCGTAAAACCAACACGGGGAATTTCTCCACACCGTACACCATGGCAGGGGCATATTTTTAAGAATCTTACAAACAATCATATTACGAATTTTTAGGAGCTGCAAATATAGGAATTAAAAGAGAAAGAGCAATAGCGGAGAAGTGTCAAAGCTCTTTTGTAAATAGTTCGCATTCAATTGAAAGGGGGGGGCGGGCGGCCATGGGAACATATTCGCTCACAGAACACACCTCTCGCTACAAAAAAAGGGAATGGATAGTATCTGTTCCCTTTTTTAGTTTTAATACAATACTCCACTTTTTTCTTTTCTTTTAAAGCTTACACGATCGTATTTTAACAAACTGTTATATAGATTTTTGCAATCCTGGTAAATTATAACAGAAACGATAACTTAACTTCTTCTATTTAAATCGCCATAGCAGAGACAATTTATAGGAGCCTTCTCTAAATAAATGGACTAAAGAACAATGAGGTACGTACAAATATTATAATCTGATAAAAATAGGATGTAATAACCTGAGTTCGATTAAAATTATCGAGCTCAAATTTCAGTAAATGATTGATTTACAATATGAATTTTTGAGACATAGCGAGCTATGGTGATAAAATTTAGAGCCGTAAATCGATTATTTACTGAAAAGCTATGAATTTCACTTATAAATACCGATTTTCTGCGTCATATTTGCTTACCATAGCGCGCTATGCTTTCGCAAACATTCCTTAAAACTCAATATTTATAAGCGATTTGAGCCATTAATTTTATATCGAACTCAGGTTATTATATTTGTGGTTCAAAAAATATTGAATAACTATATACTTCATTTTTATTGAGCAATTCAGATAATTATCAACTGAGTTTATATAGTTTTATATCAAATTAATAAATCGAAGAATGATGGAAACATGGACTTTATAAATCATTTATTTACCACAAAATATAAATATAATAACCTGTTCCGTTGATAAGTTTTACTTGTTAGATATTTTAAATATGCTAGAAATATTACAAAAAGTGATAGTGCCTGTAATTGCAATATTCTTTGGTTTTTGCATCTGGTACTTTAAAGAGCGTTTCTATTTTCGTAAAGAAAAAACTCTCATTTTGGCCGAAATGGAATATATGCCAATTCATTATGGTAAAAATCTGGAAGTGATTAAACGGTTGTCCATGAGTGAATCAATATCTCCATCTTTGTTTTATCTCAAACGACTAAAGGTTTATGAGTCATCTATTATCTTTTCTGAAGATACATACAGGAAAATACACAATAGAAACTTAGCCCGTGATATTTATTATTTAAAAACACATATTCGAAACAGAAATGTAGAAGTAGATTCTTTCTGTGAGTTTGTTTCTCAGAATATGGGTAAAAACAGCATGCATAAGGCTTTGATTTATGATCATTATATTAGTTTGCTATTAACAAATCATCAATTCATGGCAACAGAATGTGATAATATATACAATCGACATAGAAAGTTTAAAATGAGCAAGAAAGAGAAGGTAATTGAAGCAAGTAATAAAAAACAGGATGAAAATTTTAAAGAAATTATTAGTAATTCAGATTTCAATAAAACCTATTTGCTACAGAAAAAAAAATTTGTTTTTGTAGGAATGCCTTCTTCCGGAAAATCTACTATTGCTAAAATTTATGGTGAATTATTAGATAAACAAATATTGAATTGCGATGATTACTATGATAAAATTTTAAATGATCCATCATGTAATCTTGCTAAACAATTTTATAATCTGAAGTTTCCTGAGAATAAGAATGATGAATTTATAAAGTGTGAAAATGGATCTGAACAATTTATAAAGCACTATGGCGAAGATTTGTTCAGAGAGTTTGAGGAGTTTGTGAATATTGAAATTTTAACCAAAAATATAAATACGGATGTTATTTTAGATTTGCCAGGTAAAATATTTATGAATGAAAAAATCAGGAAGAAACTGTTAGAATTAAATTATCTCTCAATCTATTTAAATGTGGATAAAGATGTTTTAGTAAAACGTCTGTCGAATAATAATTCATGGTCAAAAAGATCGACTTATAGAATCGCAGAAGAAAATGGGATGGGGTGGCAGAAATTGTTTGAAAAAGACTATCAGGAACGATGTGATGTATATGCAAAAGCGGATTTAAATTACCCGATAAATAATAATGAAAATCCGGAATTTACGGTACGCAAGTTAACCAGACTTGTGTTGGAAAATTAGTGTTTCTAATAACGAATTGTAAATCTCACCTTGGCTGTTGGCTTCAAAAACGAAAACTTTGATTTAAAATGTAATAATATCATAGGATACTATTATGGCTTATGTCCATTATACACCATATTATTAACCCCAGTCGTTAGACTGGGGTGTGAATTGCAATGAATAAGGGCTTTATACATCAATTTTAGAGTTATACCGGACATTAATGAATAGCCGCCCAGGGATAAATTTATAAAATAATACTTCGACTATCTTTATCTGTAATATCCACTCTTCCGGTTTTTATAGAGTTAAATATATGCTCGAATACTTTTCCGGGCTTGCCGTTATCATCATCTAAAAAATAGGAATGTCCCTTAGGTCTGTCGTATCTATTATTAAAATTATCGCAGTCAATGGAGTATACATTGGTTCTGATTTTACTTATGTTTTCAGGTCCGCTATGTCCAAGGCGTCGGGATGCAATTTTATTTTTAAGGTTTGAGATTTTGCTAGCTCTTAAAGCGAGATCATCAGAAGCAAAATAAACAGAAACATTACGGGAAGCTTCACTTATAATATATCCTGCATTACCTGGTTCCAGTGTTTCATTTACAACATCAGCTGCCATTAAAATAGCATTTCTGAAAAGTAACGGAACACCATTAGGTAAATCGTGTTTATTCCAATTCGTAAGACTTTCGCGCAATACCCTGTTTCCCATTGAATGTGCGAGTATATTCATACGCTTTAAACATGGATCATCTTCCGGAGCTTCGTCTCTCCATTTTAAAAACTTACCCAATACCCTGCTAAAAGAAAACGCACTTTCATCGGCCGATTTTTGATCATCGTAATAGTCTTGTACTATACCCGGGTCGTTATCGCAAGGCCATATGACTGGAACAACCTCTACGAGATCCTTTTCTTTTTTATCAAATAACTCTTGAAGTTTTAAAGCCCGGGGAAAAATATCGGGTTCCGGTAGGTTAGAGAATCCATGAATATAGAATAAGAGTTGCTGTGCCTTACTTTGTTTTAAAAGGTTCATTAATTGAGAAGAACCAATTTCAATGTAATCATTATTACTTATTTCTCTTACAATAATATACTTCCTTGCTAGGATAGTTGCGATTCAAATTGAACTCAAATTTCCTTTCCTGAACAAATTTTCTACGGTTTTTGGGTTCTCTGTTAGTTATAAAAAGCATGTTGTTGGTTTTAAATTAACAAATCAACTTAATGAGTATGTTAATGGTGAAAAAATAAACCAATGTATATCACCAATGAAAATATTTTAAAATCAGATGATCAGTATTTAAAGTATTAAATAAGTATGATAAATACTTATATCTAAATATTGAAAATATATGTATATAGTAAAAATCAATCAGTTTGTCAAGATCTAATTTTTAATGATGATGTCATTGATAGGAATAGATTGGTCAATTAAAACAACTACTATCATTGCTAGTACTATATATCCTTATAAATAGGAGGTTATTGTAATATAGAGTAATAAAAGATGTTAAAATCCTTTAAAATTATTTATTACTGTATGAAATGATCAGTTTTGTATGTAAAAATAAGGGGTTAATCAAAATATGATATGCGGTAGATAAACAATAAAAACAAATAGTTCAATATGTCTAAATGTCTTCTTGTCACACTTTTGTCACGGGTAATATTTGCTTTTTTTTTATCCATTATGGTTATTGACTGAAAAATAGAATCAAAAAAATAGCTCATCATAAATATAAAACCTTAACCCCTATAGTTATGATTGAAGATTTATTAAAAATTGCTTTCGAGCAATCAGGTGTAAAAGAAATAAATGGGGACGAGCATAATATGACAATTGTAAATTACGTCTAAGAATCCGGTTTTTCCTGGAATTGTGATGACCCAAATCGAACTTCTTGGTGGAGCTATATTTTTGGATGCTTTATAACTAGTATAGCCCTTTCGTTAGGAGCACCCTTCTGGTTTGACTTATTAAATAAACTCACCAAGCTAAGGTCGTCTGGGAAACAGGAATAAGATACCGGTAATATGGCTTAATAAATTCACTTATTGAGCAATAGTTTAAATAGTTATATGATATTTCATTAGTTAATAAAACTTTACAGAATGATGAACCTAAAAGGAATAATACCAGAACTACCTTTTCAAGGTAAAGCACTAAAAGATGTAACGCTAAAATTATATGATGATGTAAATTTCACAGATAATATAAAAGAAGAAGTTAGAGTAGTAGATAGTAAGTTGATTTTGAATATAGAGCCATCTGCTAGTATTGATACTTATGTGATTAATGAACCTGATGATATCGATAATGAAGAGCTATCAGACTTTTATCTGACAGATAGTGAGCTTTCTAAGGAATTGCAAAATAATGTTGTTGTTATGCATGCTATTAATGGCCGTTTAAATAGTAGTTCCGGCCAGCCAATTAAAGATATCCTGAGTTTTGATCTTGGGTTTAATAAATCCATTTGGCTCAAATGGTATAAGCCTTACGATAAAAATCTTACAGTAGAGGAAGCTTTAGGCGGAGAATTGCAAGATTTTAAAACATTATTAACTGACTCAAATGATCGAGTATTCTGGGATAAAAGAGAGATTAATGAAGCTTTTTCTTATTCTTTTAATGGACAATTAGATTTTAATGTGACTGTGGATCTGGTTAAGGTATTGAGTATGGCTTTCGCCCCTGTATTCGCCCTTACTGGAGCCGGACAAAAAATACCTCTTGAAATAAATCCTTCACTTAAAGTAACCTTTAAAGTAGCTAAGGAAGACGTATTTGAATGTTTAATTCATAAAATTCATAAAAATGAATGTCGTTTAAAGTTATTGAAAAAGAAAGTTTCTACTAAAGGAGTGGCTTTGAGTGGTGGGCTATCACTAAGCCTGATGGATGCCGATCAGGATAAAGTAAAGAAAATAATAGATGAGTATTTTGAAGATTACCTTGGAGCCTCAATTAATGAAATTGATAAGGCAATTGAAAAGTATGATACTTTCGTTGAGGATGAGTTTCTTGGTGAATTGATTGACAAGATTGATTTTGTCGGTGATAATATTGATAAATTAAAACAACACTATATCGATTTTAAAGCAAAAATATTAAAGTCTAAGGAAAGCGTTTTAAAGTTGGTGAGTGAAACAGTTAAGCTAGGTTTGACTTATGAATATAAAAAGGTGGTTGAAAAAGGGGTATTTATGGAGGCTGATTTTTCCATGGATATGCTCAATAAGCATATAAAAGAAATCGTAAAACTGGACATCAGAAATATTTTGGATGCCGCACGTGGAGGTGAAAAAGGTATTAAAGTAAATGAGTATTTTACCGAAGATTTAAAAACCTTTGAGCGCCATTTTTCTATTGGTATATCGTTTGGTAACTGGTCTTTAAGGTCTTCCAATGAAGATATTTATAATATCGACAAAAAATACTATGACCTTCAGGAAAAGCGAACAGTAACGATATCATATATGCATAAAAAGGAAAAGATTACTGGAAAGGAAAAACTGGCTTATCAGGTATCCATGAATTGTGAAAGTAATGTGCCCGATGATGACATATCCTATGATGAGTTAGAGTATGCCTTTACTCTGACTACGGTCAAATTTGATGATAAGGTTAAAGGTAAGAAAGGCAGGCGTGATATGAAAGACCTGAACCTGATGTTAACTACTGCTGTAGCATGGGGAGGAATAGATGTACAACAGATACAGAGCTATTCAAATGATATCTGGAAGAAAATCTATGGCGACGAAAATGTAAGCTACGAATGTAAGTTATCTATTCCGGTTAGTGTTTTTGAAGACGTATTATCGGTTATTAGTCAGTATATAACGTTGGAGTCGATAGCTGATGCAATGGCAGTAGCTATATTACCTGATAAGAAAATAAAAGAAAGTACTAATGTTGATGCAAGGCTTAGGTTTTATTCCAGAATTATTAATAACAGGTTTAAAGGTATAGGAACTGAAATAACCCTTCGTGAAGAGTACTATGAAGAAAATTTTAAAAAGTGGGCACTGCATGAACTAGATAGGGCTACTTATACGGTAGATAAAGATAGTCCTTATATTGGGGGGGAAGATGTTGATAGAGCAAAAGATATTGCTTTGGAATTGGTTGGATCAATTAAAGATCTGAATCATAAAATAAAAACAGGTGCACAGTTAGAAAATCACCAAAACCGAAAGAGTAAGACTGTGTTAAATCGGTTTTTTAAGCAGCTTAAGAGAATTTCTAAGGACCGTAGAGGTTATAGTCAGAGATGGTTTGGTCAACTAATAATCGCTGGTCTAGAACAAAATAATCCTGAGTTGTTAAAAGAACTTGTAAGAACCTTTACAATTACTTATCAAGAGGAATCGAAAGAGAAAGTGATGGTAATTGGTAATTAAGAGCAAGCATATTCAATAATAAAATAGCAGGAAGGTATGAAATAATGGGTGGAGTAGCCCTGTTAACTATAGTGCTCTAATTGGTGTTCGTTTATAAAGTCCAACGTTTATGTTGTTGCTCAAAATCCAAATTCTAAAATACGCTGGTATTCTGCAGTTTGAATTTATCACACGCCTTACATTTGAACTTTATAAACCAAACTCTAAAAATAAATAGTCGAATTTATGGACAGACACTAATTAGAGTAGCTTTTAGCTTGGGTATAAGAGAGAAAATATGTGCCAATAGTTAATTCACAATATTCTAATGATAATTCCATCTAGTTCAAATTAAAGATTTAACATTTTATTAGTTGATCGAATATGCATTTACAATGCATATGAATTTGTTGAGATGAATCTTGCTGATGAAGATCAGTGTACAGTTAATTGTAAATGAATACTTTAAAAAACAATATCTATGACTAAATTATTATATTTTAATTTTGACGGAACCGATAATGAGCCGGCTGATGCTATACAAGACAGACGCTTATCAGGTAGGGAAGAGGATGACAATATTACCAATGTGTTAAAATTTCACTTGCTTTTAGGAGGAACTCTACAAGAGGAAAATGGGGAGACTGAGCTACCTGGTGGTTCTAAAACTTTTTATTACAATGGAATAGGTACTTATGGTAATTTTTTTCAACGAAAATTTAATGCAGGATTAGCTAAAGAGAGTAAGGATGTGAAAACCATCCTTAATAATGCCAGGGATGATTTTAAAAAGCATTTCTCTGAAGATGTTAAATATATAATAATAACAGGTTTTAGTCGAGGTGCCGCCCTTGCCCGACGTTTTGCTGCAATAATAAACGTTGATGTTGGTAAGCAAATTGTCATCGAAGGTGTTTTTGATACAGTAGCTTCAATTGGTTTGCCTAATTTAAGGAAAGAAGACAGGCCTTCGTCAGACGTTGTCTTTGAACATGGACATACACTGCCTTCTAATGTGTTAAGAGCATTACATCTTGTTTCGTTAGATGATAAGCGCAAAGCATTTCAGCCAACACTAATGAACAAGGATGAGAGAGTTTTTGAAATATGGTTTCCAGGGGCGCATGCCGATGTGGGAGGCGGCTATAATTACGACGGTTTGTCTGATAATGCCCTTCGTTTTTTTATGGATTGGTTTGAGGAATTAGACGGACCTGAAATTCAATTTCATTCACCTAAAAATATTGACTACAAACACATTTTTAAGCCAGGTTCTAAACTAATAATAGAACCTGATGATATGCAGATTGATCCTAATCCTCTTGGAGTTAATCATCAACAACAACGTTTACCAATTATATCGCAGTTAACATTAACTCATCGTTTATGCTGTGTTATTAAAGAGGATAAGGTTGTTAAGGAAGAATTACCACTTGTTCATTGGTCGGTGCCTGATAGAATTTCACGCGATCGAGATTATCGACCTAAATCGCTTCATGGTGTTGAACATCGGATTCTTTACCAGGACTATGAAATAAAGGTATTTAAAGGTATTTCAGTGCATAAATTGATGAGTCAAAGTAATTTGAGGGTTCCTACAAAAGTGGGTGTTGTAACACGTATATATGCCTACTTAAAATATAATCATACAGGTATCTACCTTGAAAAAGGAAAGTTTTATTCCATTGAAGTGATCGAATTGAATAAATACAAATGGCGCGATGGAGGTATTCATCCAGTTGATGGTAATGGCTGGAATAGAGCATCAGTTAAATTAGGCGTTCGCGAAATACCAATTGCAATGGCTGAACCCTTCCGTAGAGTAACCGGTAAAGGTGTGAATTGGTTTACACTATGCGGCTGTATTGGTCATAACGATGATGCCTTTGTTATAGGTAATCAATTAAAAAATTTCTCTCCTGATAAATCGGGTGAATTTTGTGCATTTGCTAATGATTTGAATGGCTATTATGGAAATAACAGTGGTTTTTTAAAAGTTAGGATTGTTGAAGAATAGTTTTTTTCAACCACGCATTTATTGAATATGGCTTTAACGTAAGGTGGTAATAATGAAAACCAAATTTGTTGACATATTAATCTGGTGTATTCATTTTTTGCCACCTCAAAAACTTAACGATTATGCAAAAAATAACAGGTAAACGATTCGGAATATTAATGACCGCTTCGTTGGTTATTATATTGGCCATGGGCTTTTATTATTTCCATATCCAAAGCGTTAAGGAAGCCAAGGTAAAGGAGCAGGCGTTTAAAACATTGTATAGGTATGCAGGGGATTTAAAGGAGAAGGAGAGGGAAATTGCTATTTCTCATTCTTATAAGAATCAAGAAATCATTGATATTGAGAATAAACAATCGGAAATTGAAGAGCAGTATAATCAATTAAATAGCGAATTTTTTAATAAGTATAAAGAGGACTATTATACAGGAATAGATTCTGTTATAAGGAAAAGTGATTCAATTGATAAAAATCTAAAAGATAAGATTGAAACTTATAAACAAGAGTTCGAAGATCTGGATAAGAGGTGTTTAGAGTTAAATAAAAGGTATGAGAGGTTTGAGATGTATAAGAAACAACTCTATATGGTTAAAAAAAAGAATAATAAAAATACAATAAAGAATAATAGGGTATCCAAGTCTGACTCTATAAATAATTTATATTATCGAAATACAGAAATATATGCATTTGATTTGATAGATGATAGAAATGACAGTATATTTCCAGTTAAAAAGAAAGATATATTTCCAGATGTGCTTGAAAAAGATTTTTTTTCAGGTTTCATAGTCTTTAATTCAAAAGAAGTCATTTACAATCAATTTCCGCATACAACACTTGAACTAAAGCAAAAAAAAAACAAGCAATCAGTTAGAGTAGATTCTTTACTCAATATATTTAAAACCAAGGATGGAATTGAAATCTCACTGGATGGAGGTTCGAAAAAATTTGGTATTGAGAATCAATATGAATTGGAAGTGCCTATCATATTAAAAGGTGAGGCTTATCAACTATTTGCAGTCAAGGTAGATGGTATTAAGGTAAAATATCTGGCAGGTTTATTACCAGAATCTAAATTTGAATCATTGAAAAGAGGCTTTGATAGGGCACTTATTTCAGCTATCACTATATTTGTTTTACTGCTTTTATTTAGCATTCCGGTAATAAAGCTTTTTGTGGTTGCTCCCGGGGAAACCTATACCATTAAAAATTTAGTAACCTTGGTAATTAGTTCAGTTGGTTTGGTTTTTATTATTGCTTATTTTCTACTTCATCATGGTAATTTAAAGTATATAAAAGCACATATTAAAGCAGATGGGGGGCATTTAAACCAGATTGCAATAAATATTAGCAATAGCTTCAATATAGAGTTAAATGGTTTATTAAGGAATCTGTCACAATTTGATACTGTGTACTCAAAGTATTTAAAAACTGAAGGTAATGATGTTAATAGTCTATATCGGGATTCCATTTATAATAAACTGGATATCTTTACAAAAGATAGCCTTTCTTGGCTTGACATTTTTATTGCTAAAACTAACAAGGTAAGAAAAGGAAAAGAAGTTAATAGTCCTAATTATGGAGAAACGTTTGGGTCAATTCACAATAATTATCGTTATACAGATAAACCACAGTCAGATAGTATAGATATTACCTCAAGAGAATACTTTCAAAAACAGGATTATTTCAATAAAGATGGTTTCAAATTCGGGTTGCAATCCATTTTTTCTTTAACTACAGCAAAGCCACAAATAGTTATCTCTACTAAAATTAATTCTATTTCATATTTAGCATGTCTGGCTGCAGAATTAACCTCCGTCAGCAATACTATTTTACCTCAAGGTTATTCCTTTTGCATTATTGATCGTAATGGTAAAGTTTGGTTTCATAAAGATGTTAAAAACAATATTAGGGAAAACTTATTTACAGAGACAGATGATCATCCGAATTTAATCGCTGCAGTTAAAAGTCATCGTAAAGATGTGTTTAAAGCGAATTATAAAATGAAACCGATAATAATGCGTGTTGAGCCAATGAATACTGATTTAGACTTATTTATCGTGACCATGTGTGACCTTAATAATTACGCACAGATCGTAAATCATTCGGGATATATAATCATTGCAGGCTTTATTTTAATTGTTCTTTTCTGGATTGTATGTACATGGATATTTCGTGCATGGAGAAAGTTTAAGTTAGGCATTAATAACCCACCACACACGCTTTTGTCCTTTTTTCCAATTAAACATAAATCTGAAAGATATATCAGTTTAGTCCTTCTTAATGGTGTTATGATATTGATATGGTTAATTGCGGTTTTAACGTTGTTCAAGCATATTTATGTAATCCATTGGATAAGTCTTTTAGCGCTAACTGGAGCTAGTTCAATATTATCTCAAATTTGTTTTTTATGGAGAATTGACAGGTGTGATTTTTCCGGGAAGTTGTTTCTCAAGTGGGGAGGTTTATCTATTATATTATTAGGTTTAGTAGAATTAATGCCACCAAAACATTGTTATATAAGTATTTCATTTTTATCCAGCATTACTGCCTTAATTGTTTTTAATTTAATATTATACATTTTTCTTAAGGATGATGGGAAATGGCTATATGCATTAAAAAATAAGATATCTAATGTAGTAGGAACTTTACTAAAACCGTTTATTAAATTTGAATATAAATACTACTTCTATATCTATACCTTACTTCTACTTTTTGTTTTAGTACCCTTGGTTGTTTTATACACCACTATTTATCATCAGGAAACAACACTATATTATACCGCTCAGCAAAGATATGTTGCTGATCAAATAGTGAATCGCAGAGCCGAATTAAAAAAAGGATTTAATAAGGAATCAATAATACCACATTTGGAAGAAAAAGGTAAATATTATGAAAAATTTCATGAAATGAAGTTAGTTACTATTGCTTGTAAAAAATGTAATAATCAAGATTATTCTACTGGTTGTTGTCATGAATTCATTGGATCAGACAATGATATAGATTCATGTAACTTTAAACGGGATATACTTAAAAGCACCTTTAATTACGTGCATTTTTTTGGACATGCCAGAGCTAATATTTTTTTCATCAATAACTTAATTGAAGATAGAGGAAACCGTGTAAAAGCAAGTTATATTAATTCGGATGATACAACCAAGCATTACCTGTATTTTGTGGAGGGCAATACCCTTAACCTTCAGGTAAAAGCAGGAGGTCTACCTCCAAATTCAAACCTATTTGTTTTACGAATGAATAAACCGATGTTGAAAGATTTTGGAAAACGATATTTAGGCCTCTTATATGGTTTAATAGTCATTACGATTCTGTTTTTCTATTATTTGCCATTAATAGCCACTAAGTATTTATTCCCTCAATTTAAGTATACAAAGCAATTGTTTACTAAAAAACAGAGTCAGAATCAACTACATGACCTTAAAGAAGGGGAGCATAAGTATATTGTAACGATGCCGGATAGAGCTTTTTATGAACGATGCATCCAAAATGAAAGTACAAAGTTATATCGTATGCATTTGCCACAAGGTATGTCAGGTTTTAAGAGTGATGATAATAAAAATAAGCATGTTTATCTCTTTATCGATCATATAAGTTTTAAAGGTGTAAATCGACTGGAAGAATTTGTTAACTATCTGGAAGCAGTACTTGAAACAAAAGCGTTTTTAAGTATTAATATTGTGTGTTTTAAAGTGCCTGTTGTATTAATTCAGTATTTCCGGGATTCTATGATTTCTAAGTTGCGTAAGAATAATAAGAAGACAGCAAAGAAAAGGGTGCAGCTGG
This sequence comes from Marinilabiliaceae bacterium, assembly GCA_050296935.1. Lineage (GTDB taxonomy): Bacteria > Bacteroidota > Bacteroidia > Bacteroidales > Marinilabiliaceae > Saccharicrinis. Next base: position 19,411 of record JBNKRV010000046.1, read on the forward strand.
AAACTACACTTAAGCGCTTGGTTAATTGTCTTTCTTACTTCTCAGTATCTTATGTTCCTATAATGGAACAACCAATTAAGGATAAAATTCTAAATGAAATGGAAGGATTTAAATCGAAGTGGCAAGATGAATTTACACATGATAAATCAATAGTAGGTGACACAAAAGAAAATTTATGGAAGAAACACATTGATTGGATTAATGCAGAGATTGGAAGTAATGCTACCTTAATTGATAAATATAAATTTTTTATGCGACAGGATTCCTTATCAGAAAATGAATATGTGTGGCACGACGAAAAAAAGGATTACACTAAGAAACGTATTGTAACCGAGGAAAATGTGTATCAGGCATATCTGATTAACCGTACTTATTACCAGAAAATTTGGGATAGCTGTAATGAGGAAGAAAAATCTATTTTATATGATATTGCCGAAGACTATGTGATTAATTTACATAAAAAAGGTGTGGTAAATATATTAATAAACAAGGGCTTGATTATAAATGGCCAGTTTCTTAAACTATTTAACCTTAGTTTTAACTATTTTGTATCTCGTCAAATTGAGGAGGTGGATGCTATAAATGCCGACTTGCGTGAGCATGGTAAAAATGGCTGGAGTCAGTACGGCTTACCTCTTAAATTATTGGGTATTGCAATTGTAGTATTCTTGATTGTTACTCAGCAGGAATTTCTATCCGGTATACAATCTATACTCATATCGGCAGGAGCTATACTTACATTTGCATTACGCTTTTTTAATTTTCCAATGAGAGGTGGTTCCTAGCCAGATTAATTAGCTTCGCTGAACTTTGATTCATGAAAATACCTTAGGAAAACTAATAACCTGAGTTCGATTAAAATTAGCGAGCTCAAAATTCAGTAAATGATTGATTTACAATATAAATTTTTGAGACATAGCGAGCTATGGTGATAAAATTTAGAGCCGTAAATCGATTATTTACTGAAAAGCTATGAAT
>JBNKRV010000047.1:0-35176 GCA_050296935.1 Marinilabiliaceae bacterium
TTGGATTACCACTTTTGAGAAGTCCATTAAATATCATAGGGAAAAAAAATGCGCAAGCCTTTCCGAAATTCAGGCTCCTAATGGAGTGCAATGGGTTCTTGACTTAACCGATACGCTTAGCAACAACAGTCTCTATAATCTTCCTTTGACGGTTAAACTTAAAATGAACGGAGTAAACTACGATCAGGTTCTTCAGAATGGAAATCCTGTAAGCATAGATGCTATTAAAAATGATACCATTATGTTTCAAGCTGTTCCTGATGGAGGACAAATAACTCTGAAAGTAAGTACGGGTATTGTTATTTCTTCCGCTGCTGTAACGCCGTCAACGGTATCAAACAATACTTCCAATAATCTTTCATTCGCGGTAAACGCTACAGATGATGGATCTATCAGTAAAGTAGAAATTGATCTTTCTCCTGTTGGAGGCGGTGCAGACGTAGCCATGACATCAGCCGGAGGAAACGACTATACTTTATCCTATAATCTTCCTGCAGGAACTTCCATCGGCACTAAAAATCTTACAGTAACAGCAACAGATAATTCGGGCAATACAAATACTTCCACCATTTCACTTAATGTGACTTCAGGTACAACTGTTTCAGGTTCTGTTTCCCCTTCTGCTGTTTTTAATAATACCTCTACCGCTGTTATTTTTTCCGTTACGGCTACAGACGATGGCTCTATTTCTTCTGTACATATCGATCTTTCTCCTATTGGGGGCAGTTCCTCTGTTAGTATGAGTGCTGAGGGAGGCAATAACTACACATACAACTATACAGTTCCTGAAGGAACAGCTATCGGAGATAAAAATATTACCGTTTCAGTAACGGATGATATGGGCAATGTAACAATAGAGTCCATTGTTTTAACAGTTAATCCTTATCTGACATATCAGGATATTTATACAGACAATAGCTCTATGATCAACGGTGCCTGGGGGGCTGTCGCTGAGGAATCAAATGCTGGCGCTATTGAAGGAATAAAAGATTATTTATTCAGCTATGATATTCAAAATGGTTGGGCAGGTATAGGGTTAAATATATCCAATTGGTCAGACACACAGGCAAAAGATTTTTCCGGATACGATAGCCTTCAGATTTCTTATCTGGGGCCGGTAGGTCCGGGGAACGCTTCCATTTCACTAGCAACCGTACCGGGAAGCACTGCATCGGTAAGTTTACCGGCAGTCTCTAGCTATACTACATTGTCAATACCGTTGTCTTCTTTTACAGGTGGTGATCTTAGTCAGGTTACCCAGCTTTCTATTTCTTTAGGAGGGGTTGCAAGCGGAAGCGGAACTCTAAGGTTAGATAATATGAAACTTGTCAAGTACAACAGTGTAGCTACTGGCATCATTTCAAATGAAAACGAAATGTCGTCTGTGGTAAATAATATAACTCTTTATCCGAATCCATCCAGTGGTGGAAATTTTACAGTTGACATATCGGAGATTGCAGAGGATGTATCGATTCGTGTTTTTAATATACAGGGCAAATTGCTGTATGAAAAAGACACAGAAAGAGTTGACCAGATCAAATGTGAGCCGCACCTTAACAAGGGAATATACCTTGTTAAAGTAAGTTCTGATAAGTTTGATGTTATTAAGAAATTAATTATAAATTGAAAATCGGATTGATAGGATAAATAGTACTTGCACGAAAACTCAAGTGGCAGATGAGAAAGCTTCATTTCTGAGGCTTTCGAAGCTCTCTGAATGATCATTTAGAGAGCAAAAGTAACAGGCTGCTCCGATTATTTCGGGGAAAAAAAATGGAGTTTTCTTGCTGACACTGAATAATGCCTGTCAATAAAGTCGGGTGTTTGGGTTATAAAGTTTAAATACAAGGCGTGTGAAAAATTCAAACCGCAGTATACCAGCGTATATGAGGATCTGGATTTTGAGCAACAAAGCAGGAGTTGGACTTTATAAACGAATACTAAATAAAACCAGTGCCTGGAGATTCAATGCCAGTGAGCTCTTTTATGTACATATACTTAAACTGTTAAGTGTCTGTTCAATGTATATAAGATCAAAGATAATATAAACAATAAATCAAACAGTTTTGAAAATGAACCTTAAAAGTACTATTTCTTTAATTATGTTTGTTTTGGGTATTAGTGCCTGTGGAATTGGAGACTCAAGTAAGTTTAGAGAGGATCAGATTACTCAATTTCAAAGCCCGGATGAGTCCGTTAAGCTTAGTGTATTCTTATCAGCTTCGGGTGAAATTCAATACAGTGTACAAAGAGCAGGCATTGACATTATTCAACCATCCGCTTTAGGCATAAGCATGAAGGGGCATGATTTTACCAGAAACATGAAAGTGGAGGCGATATCAAAACCTGAGCAAATAGAAGATCGCTACCAAACTACGAATGCAAAAAAAAGCAGCATTCTTTATCAGGCCAATAAATTAGTGATATCTTTTTCCAATAAAGAGGAGAAAGAAATGGATATCATATTCCAATTATCCAACGATGGTGTTGCGTTTCGTTATTCTTTTCCATGGGTAAATAGTAATGAAACGATTGTTAATGAAATCTCGTCATTTGTATTTGACAAAAACGCTAGAGCCTGGTTACAACCCATGAGTGAAGCAAAAACAGGCTGGAACCATTGCCATCCTTCTTATGAAGAACATTATTTGCAAGACGTTCCTGTTGGAACAGCATCGCCATTAAAGTCAGGCTGGGTGTATCCTGCTTTGTTTAAAACGAATGATACCTGGGTATTGATCACTGAGGCCGCGCTTGATGGTACTTATTGTGGTACAAGATTAGTTAATGACTCTACTTCGTCTGTCTATTCTATAGGTTTTGCTGATCCTAGAGAAGTGTTTACAGACGGTGGCTATTTGCCGGAAAACAATCAACGCTGGCTTACTCCATGGCGTATTATTACCATTGGCAGCTTGAAAACAATTGTTGAATCAACATTGGGAACCGATCTGGCGCCGAAAGCAATTACCATGGATACAACATTTGTTAATCCAGGCAAAGCATCGTGGAGCTGGATTAACAGTAAAGACGATATGATTGTATACGATGAGCAAATAAAGTATATTGACTTTGCAGCAGACATGAACTGGCAATATTGCCTTGTGGATGCAAACTGGGATACTCAGATCGGGTATGATAAGATAAGTGAGCTGGCCTCGTATGCCAAACAAAAAAATGTTGAATTAATTTTGTGGTATAACTCAGCAGGAGATTGGAACACCATTAAATATCACCCTAAAGATAAACTGCTGACGAAGGACGGAAGAGAAAAGGAATTCAGCCGTCTGCAATCAATGGGCATAAAAGGTATAAAAGTTGACTTTTTTGGTGGTGATGGACGAAGTATGATTCAATACTATATTGACATTCTGAATGATGCAGCAAAATACAAGCTGCTTGTAAACTTTCATGGAGCGACCTTGCCCAGAGGCTGGCAAAGAACATACCCTAACCTGATGACAGCAGAGGCAATTTATGGAATGGAGATGGTAACATTTGATCAGAATGCGGCGGATCAGGAAGCCAACCATTGCGCTATGTTACCGTTTACAAGAAACGCTTTTGATCCAATGGATTTTACTCCTATGAATCTTACCGGGCTTACATATTCCAGTTGTATCAGAAAAACCACTCCCTCCTTTGAACTGGCTCTTTCGGTATTGTTCTTATCAGGAATACAACATTATGCCCAGTCACCCGAAGGAATGACGAAAGTTTCCGAAGATGTAAAGAATTTCTTAAAAACACTTCCTGATTATTGGGACGATGTGAAATTTCTGGAAGGCTATCCCGGTAAATTCGTTGTTATCGCCAGACGAAGTGGTGATCGATGGTACATCGCTGGTATCAATGGAGAAATAACTGAAAAGAAAGTAGATCTTGATCTGGCTGAATTTAACAAAAATAAGGCTGCGATTTTTACCGAAGGTACAAACGGAGAGCTGTTCTCGAAAACTGAGTTAAGTGTTTTAAAAGAGAAGAACTATAGTCTTACACTGAAAGGGAATGGAGGATTTGTAGTTATATTAGACTAAATATCCAGGTTGATTGCAATTTTTAATTGTTGTTAAATAATTTTAATACTCAAGTTCGCTCTTGGAACAACTATAATCCAGAGCTTAAAAGCAATTTTACGATGAAGATTAATTTACAAATTTATGCTTTGATTTTTATCCTGGCTGTTTTCTTTCAAGAAGTTTGTCAGGCTCAAGTGTCTTTACCTAAAATGTTTGGAGATAACATGGTCTTGCAAAGGGAGCTGAAAATTCCGGTTTGGGGGATTTCATCCCCGGGAGCAACTATTATAGCTGAGCTGGGAAGCAAAAAAGCAACTACAAAAGCTGATCAAGTAGGAGAATGGATGATTCATTTACCAAAGTTTAAAGCCGGAGGTCCCTATACCCTCAAAATTTATGAGAAAGGAAAATCCGATGAAGCGATTGTGTTAAATGGTATTCTTATTGGTGATGTTTGGTTGGCTTCCGGACAATCAAATATGGAATGGCAGGTACAACAGGCTAAAGATGCGGACAAAGAAATTGCCAGTGCCAGTTTTCCACAAGTGCGTTTTATTATGGTTAACCATAGTAACCAGGTAAAACCACAGACGGACATATCAACCAATGGGTGGAAAGTTTGCGATTCTACTTCTGTAAAGGAGTTGTCAGCAGTTGCCTGTTTTTTTGCCCGTAAAATTCATGCCGATCAAAATGTGCCGGTTGGCATTATTCAAAGCACATGGGGTGGTACTAGGATTGAACCCTGGACAAGTAGGGAGATGTTGCTTACATCGCCAATTACCAAAGAGAAGACGCTCAGTGCTGATACCCTTCATTATAATCGGGAAGACATCATAAGAGACAGTCTTATACAGGTACGTTTCTGGGAAATTGTATATAATCCGCAAAACAATGCGGATAAAATATTCACTGCTCCTGATTATGATGATAGTGGTTGGACCGAAATTGAAATGCCAAAAGTGTTAAAGGATTTCGGGATAGGAGATTATGATGGGATGGTTTGGATGCGGAAAAAGATATCGTTGCCTGAATCTTATACAGGGAAAGATCTTACCATAAATCTGGGACATCCTGAAATGAACTACTCACTATATTTCAATGGTAGCGAGATTTGTAAAAACCAATGGTATTCCAATGCAACCCATTCTTACACTATACCGGCAGCATTGGTACAATCCGGAGAAAATACAATTGCTGTAAGGATAGCCATGTTGTGGACCGGAGGCGGTTTAAATCCGGGCAATGATATTTATATTACCGATGGTTCAACGGAGATTACTCTAGCCGGGACATGGTTATATGAAAAAGACCTTGAGCCACAAATTCCGAAACTGCCAGGTAATCAGGAGTATCCTACTGTACTTTTCAATTCTATGATAAACCCGCTTATACCATATGGCATCAAAGGATTTATATGGTATCAGGGAGAATCGAATGCTGAAGAAGCTTACAATTATCGTGAATTATTTCCGATGTTGATTAAAGATTGGCGAAACCATTGGCAACAAGGTAAGCTTCCATTTATATATGTTCAGCTGGCTAATTACATGGAACAAAAACCGCTTCCAGCTGAAAGTGAATGGGCTGAACTGAGAGAGGCTCAAGCAATGGCATTATCGCTACCCAATACAGGTATGGCTTGCGCCATAGATATTGGAGATGCCGGTACTATTCATCCCCTAAACAAACAAGAAGTAGGGCGCCGCCTGGCTTTAATTGCCAATAAAACAGTTTACAAGCAGGATGGTATTATTATTTCGGGACCGATGTATAAATCATATCAAAAGGAAGGAAATCGTATTCGTATCCGTTTTTCGAGCATAGGGGCAGGGCTTTCAGCAAGAGATGGAAAAGAAGTAACAGGCTTTGCCATTGCCGGAGATGATAAACAGTTTCACTGGGCAAAGGCAGTAATTGAAGACAATGAAGTTGTTGTTTATTGTGATGAAGTTGAAAATCCAGTGGCCGTGAGATATGCCTGGGCCGATAACCCGGAATGTAACCTGATAAACTCTGAAGGATTGCCTGCTGTACCGTTCAGGACGGATGATTGGAAAGGAATTACTCAAAAATAAAATTATTCGATTGGGCTTGGTTTGTAAAGAATTAAACCTTGTTGCAATGACAATATATGTGGAAATCTGTTAATTGAGCCATCTGTATGCTTTTCTTATATAGATGGCTTATTGGCAAGTTCCTTATTTGGCAACAGATAGCTTATTAATAATATAAATAATTAAATTTATGAAGTTAAATAGTACTTTCACTACAACTCAAGTGGCAGATCAGAAAGCTTCATTTTTGAGGCTTTCGGAGCTCGGAAAATGTGAGCTTACTTCCGTAAATGATCATTTTGAGAGCAAGAGTAACAGCCTGCCCCGATTTTTCGGGAAAAAAAATGGAGTTTTCCTGCTGACACTAAATAAGCGAAAGTTTAGTTTTATTATAGCATTAATGTTTATAGGCCTTTTATGGGCGGGGCTTTTGTCTTGTGGCAATGAGAATAAGAATACCCCATTATTGGAAGTTTCTACAACATCGGTTACGTTGCCAGCAGAAGGTGGGGCATCTGGCATAACAGTAACCAGTAAAGAGAAATGGAGTATTGACAATTCTGCTGCTGCATGGTTGCAGTTAAGTCAAACCAGTGGTATTCGTGGCAGCTCTGATATTCAATTGACAGCTAGCAATAATAACACAGGTGCAAAACGTTCTGTTATTTTGGATGTTTCCTTGCAAAATGGTAAAAAACAGCAGCTTATGGTGTCGCAGGCTCCTCTGGATGCGCCCATTACAAAAGATCCTGATTTTTACATTTACCTTTGTTTTGGACAATCAAATATGCATGGTGCAGCACCAATCGAAAGCCGGGATTTGACAGTGGACAGCCGTTTCAAGTTGTTCCAGACATTGGATTGTGACAACCTGAACAGAGAAAAAGCAACATGGTATACTGCAGTTCCGCCTACTTGTCAGTGTGGTTCAGGCCTGTCGCCTGCCGATTATTTTGGAAGAACTATGGTTGCCAACCTGCCGGATAATATTACAGTGGGTGTTATTAATGTATCTGTTGCAGGATGTGATATTAGGCTGTTTGATAAAGATTTATACAAGGATTACGTTTTAACATATACAGAAGACTGGTTCACGTCCCAGATAAATGGCTATGGTGGAAATCCATATCAATATCTTATCGATATGGCAAAATTGGCACAAAAGAACGGTGTTATCAAAGGGATTCTTCTGCACCAGGGAGAAACAAATAACGGACAGCAACAATGGCCGGAGTACGTAAAGAAAATATATAACGACATGTTAACTGACCTTTCTTTAGATGCCAGTTCTGTTCCTCTTTTAGCTGGAGAATTGTTCTCGGGCGAAGGCAATTGCTGCTCAGGCATGAATCCGATAATTGGTACCTTGCCGGATGTGATTCCAACAGCGCATATCATTTCATCTGAAGGCTGTACCGGAAAGGATGATGCTCATTTTGATTCAGCGGGTTACAGAGAATTAGGTAAGCGATACGCTATTAAAGTGCTTGAGCTAATGGGAATTGTATTATAAATTGGAGAAAATGATCGACCACCAGTTCAATCAGGAAAAGGCCGGAATTAAAGGTTATAAAGTTGAACATTCAGAGGTCAAAAAAAATGAGTGGACTGGTAATTGTGAATGTAACCGGTTATACTCAGAAGGATTGACTGAAAATTCTTCAGAACGGCTGATTAGAAAGGAATTACCCAACGGGTTGTACTTTCTTCAATAGAAGTATGAATATTATTCAGTCAATCCTTAAAAACACCATAAATCATAAGTTATCAACAATCAATGTTAATAACTAATTGATTGTGGACATGTTTCATTACAAGGTAATTAGTAAATTGGAGGAAAATCTTGCAGAAATATGAAAGGAAAATCGCCTAATCAAATTCAAGAAAATTTATTTAGACCGATTCTAAAAGAACTAATCAATCCAGATCACGAGCTTGTTGTTCTGGCGCAACGAATAAACTGGCAATGCTTTGAAGATGAATTTAGTTCTATATATTTACATACAGGTCAACCCGGGATTCCTATTCGAACCATAGTAGGTTTAATGCTGCTAAAACGGATTTACAATTCGGGCGATGAAACGGTAATGAAACAATGGGTTGAGAATCCCTATTTTCAATATTTTTGTGGAGAAGCCGAGTTTCAATGGCAAGCTCCTTGTGATCCATCTGATATGGTATATTTTCGCAAGCGTATTGGAGAAAAAGGTGCGGAAAAAATCTTTCAAACATTGATAGACACAAGGAGAGGAGAGAACAAAAAGCCTGATAACGTGTTATCAGATACAACTACAACTGCTCAGGAAAAGGCTATTACCTACCCTACAGATAGCAAGCTATTAAATAAAAGTAATCAAAAGCCGGGATAAGATAGCCAAAAAGGAAGCAGTCGAATCTGTATAGGACGTACCAAACATGGAGTCGTATGATTAGAAATTACCTAAAGGAATGTTAGCAATGTAATTAATGCAAATGTGGCCGTAGCAGGTTATAATTTCAATGGATTACTTCAGAAAATAAAAGAATCTTTGGCTGAAAAATTTACCGGAAATATATCTTAATACAAAAAGAATATCTTCAGTAAAGTTTAGTTCGTAAGGATTAATTATTCAATAACTTAAAAAGAAAGCGATGTAAAACAAATCAGAAACAATTAATAAACACCCTTATGTCTTATAAATCTTAATAATTTAAAAATCTATGAAAAAAACAAGTATTCATTATGGCAGAATTAGTTTTTGCCGAGGAAAAAAAATGATCAGAGAAATGAAGTTTACTTCATTTCTTTTCATTAGTCTATTGCTCTTTTTCAGTACTGTGGCCAATGCCCAGGATGGAAAAACAGTCTCAGGTCAGATAATTGACACCAATGGAGGTTCGTTACCCGGTGTAAGTGTGGTAGTTAAGGGAACTACCAACGGGACTATTACCGATGTAAATGGAGATTATACAATCAAGGTTTCTTCTGAAAATGATGTGTTGGTTTATTCATTTATCGGGATGAAAAATCAGGAAATTGCCGTGGCTGGTAAAACCACTATTAATGTCACCATGGAGGAAGAGTTTATTGGGCTGGATGAAGTGGTTGCGGTTGGTTACGGAGTTCAAAAGAAGAAACTTATTACCGGAGCCACGACGCAGGTGAAAGGTGAGGATTTAACAAAAATGGCAACAACAAACATTGTTGAAGCCTTAAAGGGACAAACGCCCGGTCTTCAAATTTCATCAGGGTCTGCTCAGCCAGGCGAGACGCCAAAGATTATTGTTAGAGGTACCGGGACTGTTAATAATTCTAAACCATTGTTTATTGTTGATGGGGTTCAAACAGATGATATATCATTCCTTAATAGTAATGATATTGAGTCATTTGATGTTTTGAAAGATGCTGCATCTGCTGCCATATACGGGGTGAATGGAGCAAATGGGGTTATTCTTATTACTACAAAAACAGGAAAATCTGGTAAAATGCAACTTTCGTATGATGGTTACATGGGGGTTCAGAATTTGTATAAGAAAATGCCTTTTCTAAATGCGAAGGAGTATGCAGTTATTATGAATGAGCAAAATTTGAATTCAGGTCAGGATCCTGCATTCCCAACTGATGCTGCTTCCATGGCTGCTTTGGGAGAAGGAACCGATTGGGTTAACGAACTTGTTACCAATAATGCCAAAATGCAAAATCATTCTTTTGCTGTTTCCGGAGGTTCTGAGCAAAGCGTTTATTCAATGGGATTGTCCTACACTGATCAGGATGGTGTCGTTGGCGGGTCTGATAAATCTCATTATGAAAGATATTCATTCAGGGTTAATTCGGAACATAAAGTTTATAAGAATTATATTAAGGTTGGTGAACATTTGAATTATTCCAATACGCTGAAAAGAGGTATTAGTACAAATAATCTGTACGATAACATTCTTGTTAAAGCCTACTCTACAACATCACTTCTAGATCCATACAACTCTCAACCCCAATTGGATGAGAATGATCCTTATAAAGGAGCCAGACCAACCAGTCCGGTATTATTTATGAAGTACAATTATAACAATGTTAACAAACAGGATAAAGTTCTTGGTGATGTTTATATGGAGGTTGAGCCAATCAAAGGATTAACCTTGAAAACGTCATTTGCCATGGATTATACATCAGGTTCTTATCGGGATTTTACTCCTACTTATAACATTGGGTATGAAGCAATACATGCAATAAGTACCGGATCGCAAAGAATGTGGAGTCATAAGGTTATGACATGGGATAATACATTGCGGTATGTGAAATCTCTAGGAGGTAGTCATTTTGACGGGTTGGTTGGTATGTCAGCCAAAAGGAATACCGGAGATAATATGTATGCTACCAGATCAGATTTTTTTATCGAAGAATTTGACTATGCTTATTTGAAGAATGCACAAGAGCTACCAACAGGAACCGGAGATTTGACTGCCAATCCTGATGATACAGAAAGATTACTTTCTTATTTTGGTCGTGTTAATTATGATTATAATGAAAAGTACCTGTTAACTCTCATCTATAGAGCAGATGGATCCACCAGGTTCTCATCAAAGCACAGATGGGCATATTTCCCATCTGCATCAGCAGGTTGGGTGGTTACAAATGAACCATTTATGAATTCGGCAGAAAGTTGGCTCGATTTCTTAAAATTGCGTGCCAGTTGGGGTACCAATGGTAATCAGAATATCCCGAATTTTCTATGGATGGCCACCCTTACCCCTGAAGATGGAGGGTATTCATTTGGTTCGGAGGAAGGAAGCTTAGCAACAGGTCTTTATGGAAAAAAACTGTCAAATCCTGATCTAATGTGGGAGACCTCGGAACAGTTGAATGTTGGATTTGATGCTATGTTTTTTGGTAATAAATTATCGTCCTCATTTGAGTACTATAAAAAAACCACCAAGGACTGGATTGTTGATGCCCCGGTTGCCGCTATTTCAGGTGCTGAACCTCCTTTTATTAATGGCGGATCTGTTGAGAATAGGGGGGTGGAATTAACCCTTGGATATCATGGGAATGTTAATAAATTGAGGTATAATGTAAATGCAAATATTGCCTATAATACAAATGAAGTAACTTACGTGGGTAACGCATCCGGGTTTTTTGCGGGAGGAAATAATCTTCTTTACACTAATGCCGGTTATACTTCCAGAGTAGCGAAAGGAAATCCTATAGGCTATTTTTACGGATTAAAAACCGATGGTATTTTCCAAAACGACGCCGAAGTTCAAGGTTATAAATCAGAAGACGGAACACTCATTCAACCATTGGCTGAACCGGGTGATATTAAGTTTGTTGATGTTTCCGGGGCTGATGGAGTTCCTGACGGAAAGATTGATGATAATGATCGTACTATGATTGGTGATCCTAGTCCGGATTATATTCTTGGTTTTTCTTTCGACTTGAAATATAAAGGATTTGATTTCTCTGTTGTAACTCAGGGAGAGTTTGGAAAGCAAATAGCAATGGGTTTCATGCACAACTTCAGGAGTCCAAAATCAAACTATCACCAAGACTATTTGAATCGTTGGCATGGGGAAGGAACATCCAATTATTGGCCAAGGGTTACTAATAATACAGAAGGAAATGGAAATTGGACCTACATGAACGATTTATTACTTTCTGATGGTGATTACCTTAAAATATCAAATGTAACTATTGGGTATGACTTTAAACAACTTTGGAAAAATTCTCCTCTTGGACAAATGAGATTATACATTACTGCTCAAAACTTATACACCTTTACAAATTATATTGGAATGGATCCGGAAGCAAATTTTGGTGTTAAAGATCAATTTGATCATGAATTTGTTCAGGGTATTGATGTTGGATATTATCCTCATCCAAGAAATTTTTTGATGGGACTTAATGTGAAATTTTAATATTGAAAAAGATGAAAATGAAATTAATATACTTAGCTACAGTATTGATGCTATTAGCATCCTGTAGTGATAGCTTTTTAGATAGCAACCCTATTACAACCTTCACTGCAGAAGGATATTATCAAACACCAAAAAATGCACTTCAAGGCTTAACGGGTTGTTATAATGCATTACTCCAAGATGGTTGGGCAAATCCCTATTTTATATCTACAATTGCTTCTGACGAGGCATTTTCAGGAGGAGGAGAAGGAGAGGCAAGTTCAGGTACTCCTTTTGGTTGGGATGAGTTTAAAGATGGTGGAAATCTGAACCAGAATAAAGATATCTGGAGTCATAGATACACAGGAATTTACCGATGTAACTCTTTTATTGAGAATTTAGGAAGCGTTGATTGGGGAGGGGATACTATTTTAGCTGCCCAATACATGGCAGAAGCTCGTTTTTTGAGAGCCTATAACTATTTTGAATTAGTTCGTTTCTTTGGAAATGTTCCCCTGGTGACCAGTTCTGTTGTTGATTTGAAAACGAAACAAGCTGATCCTGAAGATGTTTACGCGTTTATTGCAGAAGACCTGAAATTTGCCATAGATAATATGCCAGACACTCCATATGATGAGATTAATTCTGCTAGTTACGGACATGCCACTAAATGGGCTGCTGAATCATTCATGGCCAGGGTGTTTTTATTCTATACCGGTCGTTATTCAAAAACTGATTTGGTCGGTATTGTTAATAAAACTCAGGTGTTAGCTTATATTGAAGATGTAGTGAAGAATAGTGGACACGATTTGGTCGATGAATTTAAGAATCTGTGGCCGGTTTCTTCTGTAGCCGGAACCGGCGAATATGCAGGAGAAGATAATATAGAAACGGTATTTGCCGTTAAATATACCTGGGGTTCTCATTCTAAGCGAGGTGATAACCAATGGTTGATAAGTATGGGTTTACGTTGGCATGATAGCACTCCATTTCCTTACTCCTGGGGATGGGGACAGGCAACTGTTAGTAGCAAATATTGGAATAATGTTTATGAAACCGGTGATCTTAGGAAAACAAGTACAATTATTTCTGTTGAAGATGAACTATTGAATTCCACTAGTACAATTGAAGCAGATGGTACAATAAATCCTACAGGTGCACCATTTAAATCGGAACAGTTTGCTGATTATACCGGGTATTTTAATAAAAAGTACGTTCCTCTTAGTACAACGAAAGTTGATGATGAATCTGGTGAATTAAAGTTTATAGAATATCCTCTTTTTCTTGACAAAACCAACAGTGCTCAATATGATCAACTTCAGGATTGGGTTATCATTCGTTTTGCTGACGTTTTACTTATGGCTGCTGAATTAGGAAGTCCTAATGCTCAATCTTATTTGGATCGGGTTCGCGACAGAGCATTTGGAGATGAGGATCACCGAGTAGATGTTTCTGTTGAAAATATCCGAAAAGAGCGCCAGCGTGAGTTTGCTTTAGAGGGGATTCGTTATTGGGATCTTATGCGTTATGGAGCTACAACTGCTGCTCAGGAAATAAACACAACAGAAGTCGTTTTGGAAGGTGGTGAGGAAAAAATCAAGCACATTGTTTATGATACTGAGAAAGATGGGTTATTTCAGATTCCGCAGGAAGAGATTGACAAATCAGTGTATGATGGTGAAAAATATTTGCTACAAAATCCAGGATGGTAATCTTAAAATTTGAAAAAATGAAAATTTATAACATTTTATATTTAGTATTAGGATTGGTGCTGATTACCAGTGCTTGTGATCCTATTGAGGATACATACTCCTTAGGAGGTGTCTTACCCGAAAGTGAAGTTTCTGCAGCTATATCTGTTTCAAATGAAAAGCCTGGTAATAACAAGTTAATTCTTAGGAATAATTTGCAGGGGGTAGCTGGAGTTTGGAATTATGGAACAGGAAAGTCACTAAAGAAAGACCTGGACGTAGTTGTTCCTCCCGGTACGTATGACGTGACATTTACTGCCTTTTGTGACGGTGGAGTTACAACAGTGACAAAATCAGTTGAAGTTACAACTGTTGAATATGAATTGGATATTGAATGGACATATCTTTGTGGAACACCTTCTGAAGGCGGCAAAACCTGGGTGTGGGCTACAGGGAATCCAAATTTAGGTTATGGAGGAACAAGTTCCCTTTTTGGTAACGGTAGTGAATTCTGTACCGCTCCTGAATGGTGGAAAGGGGAAGCGGCTGAGTTAGGAGACGAAGGCTTGTTCGATGAAATGAAATTTACATATACAGGTGTGGATTTAATTGATAAATCAGATGAATCAACAATTGTTGCTACTACATCTGGCAAATTTACACTTGATAATAAGATTAAGGATGTTTCAGGAAAAGCAATTGAAGGAACTTTGGAATTCTCCGGTTTCTTGCCTATGGGTAAAGAGTTAGATGATCCTCAAAAATTTGATAATGCTTATAAGTTTGAGCTGGTTACACTTACTGCAGACGAAATGACGTTAAGAGTAAGGGGTACTGGTGGTGGCTGGTCAATTATTTATTTATTAAAACGAAAAGGCTATACCTATCCTTGAAAAGATGATTTATAAAACAAATAAAGGATGATGATTCAGGGGGCATTGAAAATGCTCCCGATTTTTAGATAGTCTAAACATATGGATGTAATATTGAGCTTAATGTTCAGATATTACATCCATTATTTTTGGATCAAATATATCATTCTTAGGTGATATACCAGAGAAATATTAACCAACAAGTGTTTTAATGACAAAAAAGAGAAACGACTACTCATTTCCCCCCCCTGATTTTGTTATAAGTGTCTATATTGAAAAGTAACCGTCTCCGCAATAGTGTATAGTTTATTGAACTAAAACTTTTAAGTTTTACATCCATATTTTCACAAAAGGGATGTATTATGATTTTTAATTTCACAAGCCATGTACGTTTTTACTTTTTCGAGAATCAGTAGGCATGCGTAAAGGCATTCATTCACTCTATCACTTTGTAAAGACTGAAATGAATCATAGAATCGCTATGGTGAATTGAAGCAAGTTAGTGAAACGCCTTATTTTGAAGGTTAATAGATTTCTTTATGCATATTGCGGGTTTAAGCAGTCGGGGCGAAATATACTCATACCTTATCACATCTTGGTGAAATAGATAAACAGCAGCCTTTTCGTCAAAGTTGGCATCGGAAGGCAGGACATCTCCACAACCTCTTCGATATTGTCATAAACCTTTCTTTTGACCCCATTATTACCCCGTTCGTTGGGTGTGGGAGCTGGCAATTTCTCTTTTATAACAGAAGTCGTATCCTTGCGTTTTTCAGTCTTTTTAGGAAGGTTGACACTTGCAAGGCGTTTCAACTTTTCTGCGTCTTTATCTTTCTCTCGAAGTGCTGCCTTTAAAGCTACGATCTCTTAATTTAATTGATAGTTTTATCACCAATGTATTAACCTCAATTTAGAGTAACATATAGTATTAAGAAAATCATATGAGTTAATTTAGTTAAAAATTGGATTTTACTGTATGGAGGTGGTGGCATATAAAATAAGAGAATGAAGTGTATATGTTAAATAGTTGTCTTGTGGTTTAACTATATGAAATTTTACTATGAATTTTAATGCAGTTTTTTCCTAATAGATTGTGGAGGACTACTATTTGATTTTAATATTGAGGACTTTGTATTATTATTTTAGACGACTGACAATAAAGTAAAGGTAGGGTATAAGTTTTTTCTGGCAACTTATGTTGAACAATAATTATCAATTTAAAGACAAATAAGTAATAGAGTACTGTTTTGTTACCTGTATTTAATCAATTAAAAAACCATGATTGAGTAAGTAATGTGGACATTGATAAAAAGTGAATTGACTTTATGGTATTTTAACATGAATATAGTCAACTGTTAAAAAACCCTAAACCTTAGTTATCCATGAAAGAATTAATTACTCTGACATGTCTATTAATCTTTTGTTATAGTTTAGTACTAGCTCAAACAGATCAAACCATAGAATGGGTTAAAGTAAATGGATACAAAGTAAGTAGAGGAAGTTTCTATACGTCTAATACTCAATATACATACAAGAACTCCTCTATTGGCGGAGGCGACCTGTTTACCAGCTCTGATATTACAGATTCAAACGCGACACGGAAATATGATGTAACAGGAATTAAAGAGACATCATTGCTTTGCGCGGTAAGCCTTACAGGAGGGGCTGTAATCTCTTCTTCTGGAAATGTAACAGGTTTTGTACATGAGCCGCTGACTGCTTTCCCTTCAACAAAAATATATTTTATAGGTGGATACAATAATAATAGCCTTGCTTATGCTGCTACTAATCCTGATATGTTAGTTAGGATGGCTAATGAAGGAAATTTTGTTTACTATTCAAATGACATGGGTGCAACATGGACAGCGTCAGCTACTAACATTAAAAAGGCTGATCAATTCAATTTTGAGATCTATCCCAATCCAGCCAGCGACGGAAAGTTCACGATTGCTTTACCGGAAATTGCAAATAATTTAACAGTAAGTATTTTCAATATGCAGGGTAAATTGGTGTATCAAAGAGATGCAGGTAGTCCTAAGCTACCAGATCTTGATCAGCAATTTAATTCAGGGGTTTATCAGGTAAAGGTTAATACAGATAAGCTCAATGTTACAAAGAAGTTAATTGTGAAATATAAACACGGAATAGAGGAAAATAGAGATAGGCGTTTGACGGTTTAAAACCAGCATACAATTAAGAAAGAATTGCTGCAAACCGTCAGAAGCTTGTCTTCATTCAAGATAGAAAAGAATATTATTTACATAATAGGCTGTATTGCAAGTCATGTCAGTTTTGAAAATGAAAATAAAAAAGGCAATTCTTTTTAGCATGACTCCTTATAGGCAAAAATGTATAAGGAACAGAAATGTACAATTGGTGGAAGCACCATCTTACAATGAATAAATAAAATTTTCACAATTACCCTTAAATTATTAACTATTTAAATTATTATCTATGATTAAAAAGAAAAATCTCAACTCATGTTTTATTTCAGAATGGTTAGGTCGCAGCTTCAGAAAAAGGATATTCGCCCAACTGTTTTTACTTTCTATTATCTTTTCGTTTCAGGCTTATACTGTTAAAGCTCAGGGCACAGCAGGCTATGTATGGAAAAACGCCCCCATTGGTGGAGGTGGATTTGTAACAGGGATTGTTACACACAAGATATCCGGCGACAGGTATTGCCGTACTGACGTGGGTGGGGCATACCGCTGGGATGCCACAAACAATAAATGGATCCAGCTTCTGGATTGGTTTAACGAGTCAGAAAACGGATTTTACGGAGTGGAATCCTTGGCGCTGGATCCGCAAAACCCCGATAATATTTATATGCTTTGCGGTACTTCCTATATCAATAGTGGCAGAACAGCCATATTAAAGTCTATCGACAAAGGAAATACCTTCACATATACCGATGTTTCCTCTCAGTTTAAAGCGCATGGAAACGGGAGCGGACGTGGAAACGGAGAACGTCTTGCCGTAGATCCCAACAACAGCAACATATTGCTAGTTGGAACCAGGGCCAATGGATTATGGAAGAGTACGGATGCCGGCGTTACCTGGAACCAGGTGTGGACTGGTGTAACTACTACTACCAATGGAAATGGCATCTGTTTCGTTCTGTATGATCCTTCAAGTAATGTCGTAAATGGGGTTACCCAAACCATGTATATAGGTGTTTCCCGCACAGGCAGCGGTAATATATACAAAAGTACAGATGGAGGCGCAACTTTCACCGACATTACGCCAACCACTGGTTTTATGCCGCACAGGGCTGCACTTCAGGGAGCCACTATGTATGTTACTTACGCAGATGGTGCAGGCCCCGCAGTCAATGGAGATGGAAAGTTATATAAGCTGAATACTTCTACAGGGGGCTGGACAAACGTTACTCCCGTTCATTCGAAGGATTATTCATATGGAGGAGTAAGTATAGACCCTACTAATGTTAATAGGGTAATCGTTTCTACTTGCGGCATGTATTGGAACAATCAGTTTGGTACCGGCTGGGGAGATTTTGTTTTCCTCTCTACGGATGGGGGAGCGAGTTGGTCACTTAAGATCGGGCCAAATTCTACATATGATGCAAATGGTATGAATTGGTCAGGCGGTGGAGCGATTAACTGGATGGACTGTATTGAGTTCGACCAGTCTAATCTTAATAAGGTGCGTGTAATAGGCGGAGGCGGAGTATTTACCTGTTCTGATATTACAGCTTCAAATACGACATGGAAATATGATGTGATAGGAATTGAAGAGACCGCATTGCTTGACGGGATAAGCGTTCCCGGAGGGCCGTTTATATCCTCCTTCGGAGATGTAACTGGTTTTGTGCATGAGCCGCTGACAGCTTTTCCGTCAACAAAACTTTCTCCTATAGGAGGGTATAATAACAATAGCATTGCTTATGCTGCTACTAACCCGAATAAGTTAGTCAGAATTGCTAATGAAGGAAGCGTTGTTTACTATTCCAATGACATGGGTTCTACATGGACAGCATCAGCTACTAACAAAGGTTCGGCAGGAAGGGTGGCCATTAGCGCAGACGGAGGAACTATTCTGCACTGCCCATGGGGGTCATCAACTACCTACTATACAGTCAATAACGGAGGAAGCTGGTCAGGTTGTTCTGGTGTATCAGTTGGAGACGCTGCTCCCGCGGCCGACCAGGTAAATGCCAATTATTTCTATATATACCATCCATCGACTGGGCAGATGTACAGAAGCTCCAATAAAGGGGGGAGTTTTTCTGTAGCAGGCACACCCGGAGCGTCTACCGCAAATCATCCCTGGGAATCTGCCTTGATCAGGACAGTACCTGGTTTGGAGGGCCATATATGGGTACCCCTTGGACGGAATGGCTTAAAATATTCTACTGATCATGGAACGACTTACACTAATCTTTCCAATGTAACTTACTGTAAATCGATAGGCATAGGAAAGATTATGTCCGGGGCTAACTATCCAACAGTTTTCATTTGGGGAACAGTATCGGGGGTAACAGGGCTTTTTAGATCAACGGACAAGGGAACTTCATGGCTTAGGATCAATGATGATGATCATGAATTTGGAGGTGCGCCATTCCTCGTTGGAGACAAAAACGTAGAAGGTAGAGTATACCAGGCCCCTGGTGGAGGACGTGGTTTGATTTACTGGGAACCTACTGTAGGTACCAATTATATACTCACAGCCTCCACGAATGGTTCCGGTAATGTTAGCTTAAATCCTGCTGGAGGAACCTATGCCGCAGGCACAGTAGTAACGGTAACAGCCAATCCGGCTCCAGGCTGGCAATTTAGTGGATGGAGCGGAGATCTGATAGGATCAACAAACCCCACTACCATTACAATGAATAGCAACAAATCCATTACCGCTACCTTTATAAATGGAGGTGGTGGCGCAAATACCATGTATGTACAATCAATAATAACCGGGACACAAAGTGCAGGAAAGGGGAGTAAGCTTGGTACGGCAACAGTCACCATTTATGATGATTCGGGAACTGCCGTGAGTGGTGCTACCGTCACCGGTACATTCTCAGGGTCATTCAATGAAACAGTATCAGGTACAACCGGTTCAGACGGAACAGTGATTTTGGTAACAAACGGGACGGCCAAGGGCAACGTAACCGTTAATTTCTGTGTGGATAATTTAACACAAAGTTCATTAGTGTATGATCCCACACAAAATGTTATTACTTGTACAGGAGTTGGAGCTCCCATATCTAAAATCTATACTGATATAAGTTCCATTAAAAACGCTGATCAATTCAATTTTGAGATCTATCCCAATCCAGCCAGCAACGGAAAGTTCACGATTGCTTTACCGGAAAATGCAAATAACGTAACAGTAAGTATTTTCAATATGCAGGGTAAATTGGTATACCAAATAGATGCAAGCGGGCTTAAACTACTAGAGCCTCATCAGCAATTTAATTCAGGGGTTTATCTGGTAAAGGTTAGTACTGATAAGCTCAATGTTACAAAGAAATTAATTGTGAAATAAAAACACGGAATAGATGAATATTCAGATAGGCCTTTGACGGTTTAAAACCAGCATACAATTAAGAAATAATTGCTGTAAACCGTCAGAAGCTTGTCTTTATTTCAGATTGAACAGAGTGTATATTTCACAATGAACTTTGTGGCAGGTTATATCAGTTTTGAAAATGAAAATAAAAAAATGCAATTCTTTTTAACATGACTCCTTATAGGCAAAAATGTATAAGGAACAGAAATGTACAATTGGTGGAAGCACCATTTTACAATGAATAAAATCTTCATAATTACCCTTAAATTTTTAACTATTTAAATTATTAACTATGATGACAAAGAAAAATCTCAACTCATGTTTTACTTCAAAATGGTTAGGCCGTTGCTTAAGAAAGAAGATATTCGACCAACTATATTTACTTGCAATTATCTTTCTGTTTCAGGCTTATACTGTGAAAGCCCAAGGCACAGCAAATTATGTATGGAAAAACGCCCCCATTGGTGGTGGCGGATTTGTTACAGGCATTGTTACACATCCAACCTCCGGCGACAGGTATTGCCGTACTGACGTGGGTGGGGCATACCGCTGGGATGCCACAAACAATAAATGGATCCAGCTTTTGGATTGGTTTAACGAATCAGAAAATGGATTTTACGGAGTGGAATCCATGGCGTTGGATCCGCAAAATCCCAATAATATTTATATGCTTTGCGGTACTTCCTATATCAATAATGGCAGAACAGCCATATTAAAGTCTACCGACAAAGGAAATACCTTTACGTATACCGATGTTACCTCTCAGTTTAAAGCGCATGGAAACGGGAGCGGACGTGGAAACGGAGAACGTCTTGTTGTAGATCCCAATAACAGTAACGTATTATTTGCAGGAACCAGAGCCAATGGATTATGGAAGAGCACAAATGCAGGTGTTACCTGGAACCAGGTATGGACTGGCGTAACGACCACTACCAATGGTAACGGAATATGCTTTGTAGTTTATGATCCTTCAAGCAATATAGTAAACGGAGTTACACAAACCATGTATATCGGTGTTTCCCGTACCGGAGGGGGCAACATTTACAAAAGTACTAACGGAGGCGCTAGCTTTACCGATATTTCAGCAACCACCACTTATATGCCTCATCGTGTTGCGTTGAAGGGAACAACTATGTATGTTACCTATTCGGATACTGAAGGTCCCGCAACAAATGGATATGGAAATGTATATAAGCTAAACACGGCTACAGGGGTATGGACAAATGTCACCCCATCAAGTAATAAAAATCATTCATACGGAGGCGTAAGTATAGATCCTGCTAATGTTAACAGAGTAATCGTTTCTACCTGTGGCGTTTATCAGAACAACCAGTTCAGTACTGGCTGGGCAGACTTTGCTTTTCTCTCTACCGATGGAGGATCAAGTTGGACCCTTAAAATCGGTCCGAATTCTTCTTTTGATGCTAATGGTATGGGTTGGGCAGACGGAGGTGCTATCAATTGGATGGACTGTATTGAGTTTGACCAGACTAACCCTGATATTGTACGGGTGATTGGTGGTGGAGGTGTATTTACCTGTTCCAATATTGCAGCTACGAACACTACGTGGAAATATGATGTGAAGGGCATTGAAGAAACCGCCATACTCGACGGGATAAGCATTCCCGGAGGGTCGTTTATTTCCTCTTTCGGAGATGTAACAGGCTTTGTGCATGAGCCGCTGACTGCTTTTCCTTCAACAAAACTCTCTCCTTTAGGTGGGTATAATAACAATAGCATTGCCTATGCTGGTGCCAACCCGAATAAAGTAGTAAGAATTGCTAATGAAGGAGCTGTTGTTTACTACTCCAATGACAAGGGCGCTTCATGGACAGCATCCGCTACCAATAAGGGTGCGGCAGGAAGGGTGGCCGTCAGCGCAGATGGCGGAACTATTCTGCACTGCCCATCGGGGTCATCAACTACTTATTATACAACCAATAACGGAGCAAGCTGGTCAAGCTGTTCCGGCGTATCGGTTAAGGATGCAGCTCCAGTGGCTGACCCGGTAAATCCGAATTATTTCTACATCATAAATCCATCGACCGGACAGATGTACAGAAGCTCCAATAAGGGAGCTGGTTTTTCTGTAGCAGGCACACCCGGAGCGTCAACTGCAAATCATCCATGGGAATCAGTCTTGATCCGGACAGTGCCCGGTTTGGAAGGCCATATATGGGTACCCCTTGGACGGAATGGCTTAAAATATTCTACCGATCATGGAGCGACTTATACTAACCTTTCCAATGTAACGTACTGTAAATCGATTGGCATAGGAAAAAAGATGTCCGGGGCTAACTATCCAACAGTATTCATCTGGGGAACAGTATCGGGGGTAACAGGGCTTTTCAGATCAACGGATCAGGGAGCCTCATGGCTTAGGATCAATGATGATGCTCATGAATTCGGAGGAGCACCATTCCTTATTGGAGACAAGAACGTAGAAGGTAGAGTATATCAGGCTCCCGGTGGAGCACGTGGTTTGATTTACTGGGAGTCTTCCCCCTGTACTCCTTCCTCAATTACTCCATATGTACAAGTCGACGGAGGATCATGGCAGCAAACAGCTAGTGCTTCAGCTACTGAAGGGGTGGATGTTATGTTTGGTCCACAACCGACTACTGGAGGATCATGGAGCTGGAGCGGGCCTAACGGTTTTACGTCTTCTACACGTCAAGTATATATTTCAAATATCCAGGCCAACCAGGCAGGAAACTATGTGGCCACTTATACCAATGATGGGGGATGCCAGAGCACACAGACTTTTGTTGTCACCGTTAGCGCCCCTTGTACTCCATCCACAATTACTCCATACTTACTAATCGACGGAGGAACCTGGCAGCAAACAGCCAGTGCTTCTGCAACTGTAGGGGTGAGTGTTATGTTTGGTCCTCAACCATCCACCGGAGGATCATGGAGTTGGATTGGTCCTAACGGATTTACCGCTTCTACTCGTGATATATATATTTATAATATTCAGTTCAACCAGGCAGGAGACTATGTGGCAACCTATACTAATGACACGGGATGCCAGAGTACACAGACTTTTAATATTACTGTATCGTACGCAACTGGCTCCATTTTAAGGGAGTACTGGACAGGTATCAGCGGAACTGCAATTAGTGATTTGACTTCCAATACCAATTATCCCAATAGTCCTTCAGGTAGCGAACAGCTAACTAGCTTGGAAGGACCAACAACCTGGGCCAATAACTATGGAACACGGATACGCGGTTACCTTCATCCTACTTCTACAGGAAACTATACATTCTGGGTGGCTGGTGATGATAACGCTGACTTATACCTGAGTTCCGATGACAATCCATCTAACATGACTCGCGTTGCATATGTGAACGGATGGACCAATTCAAAGGAATGGAATAAATACACTACGCAGCAGTCTGCTTCTGTTAGTCTTACAGCAGGTCAGAGATACTACATCGAAGTGCTCCACAAAGAAGGCAGTGGTGGAGACAACGTGGCGGTAGCCTGGCAGGGACCTGGCATTTCCCAGCAAGTGATTGGTGGAAGCTATCTCTCACCATATGTGCCATTGAAGAGCGCTATGATTGAGCCTGGAATATCATCTGATGAAGAAGTGAATCTGGATAATGTATCCCTTTATCCAAATCCAACCAGTGATGGAATGTTTAACATTGCCTTCCATGGATTTAAAGGTACAGTGACCATTGGTATTTACGATATTCAAGGTAAACTCCTTTATAAACAATCCGCAACAGGAAAGGAACATATGGTAGTAAATACAGAGCTTGTCAAAGGATTATATCTGGTAAAAGTGCAATCCGAAACGTCTGCCACTACCAGGAGATTAGTAGTAAAATAATTGATTGAGATAACCCGGAGCAGGCCATTCTGCTCCGGGTATTGAAATCAGGGTGAAACAAAAAACTCTTTTTGCAAATCACTTTTGTTAAATAGAAATTAAATAACAGAACTATGTCTAGTAAAAAAAATATTCTTCTCAGTTTCCTTCTATTCCTTCTTATCATTCCAGGCTTCGCTCAAGATCCAAACTTCCATATTTACTTATGCTTTGGTCAATCAAATATGGAAGGTGTTGCTGCTATAGAAGATCAGGATCGGGTAGTAGAAGATAGAATCAAAGTGATGGGAGCAGTAGACTGCTCTCAATGGGGAAATACACACCAAGTTGGTCAGTGGGAATCTTATCATCCTCCAGTGGTTAGATGTACTACTGGTCTTAGTCCGGCAGATTATTTTGCAAGGACTATGACAGCAAATTTACCTTCTAATATCAATATTGGTATTGTTCCTGTAGCCATTGGAGGCGCTGATATTGCGTTGTTTGATAAAGATAATTATACCTCATACCTTGCTACGGCATCGACTGATATACAAGGTATTGTTAATAATTTTTATGGGGGTAATCCATATGGAAGATTGGTGGAAATTGCTAAACTTGCTCAGAAAGATGGAGTTATTAAGGGGATCCTTATGCATCAAGGTGAAGCAAATACAGGACAAACAACCTGGCCTGGTAAAGTTAAAGCTGTTTACGATAATTTGATAGCAGATTTAGGTTTGGATCCGGTTGAAACTCCTTTATTAGTAGGAGAAGTGTTAACCACAGAAGCAGGGGGGTGGTCAGGAGCACATAATGATATTATAGCTACAGTGCCAGGTGTTATACCTAATTCTCATGTCATATCTGCTTCAGGACTAACTCATATTGGAGATAGAACACACTTCAATTCTGCTTCTGTTAGAACATTGGGAGAAAGGTATGCCCAAAAAATGTTGACATTGCTTTCTACTGGGATTGTTAATTCTTCTCTGACTTATCTGGATATATATACCGACAATAGCTCTATGATCAACGGTACTTGGGGGGCGACTATCACCGAGGAGTCAAACGCAGGCGCTATTGAAGGTATAAAGGATTATTTAATCAGCTATACTTTTTCAGGTTGGTGGGGAGGTTTAGGCTTAAATATATCCAATTGGTCAGACGCTCAGGCGAAAGATTTTTCCGGGTACGATAACCTTCAGATTTCTTACCTGGGGACGGTAGGTTCGGGGAACGCTTCCATTTCACTAGCGACCACATCGGGAGGCACTGCATCGGTAAGTTTACCAGCAGTCTCCAGTTATACCACATTGTCAATACCATTGTCTTCTTTTACAGGTGGCGATCTTAGTAAGGTCACCGAGCTTGATATTTCTTTTGGAGGAATTGATAGTGGAAGTGGAACTCTGAGAATTGATAACATAAAAGTTACTACGAACAGTAGTGGAGCTACAGGCACCATTTTAAGAGAATACTGGACAGGTATCAGCGGAACTGCAATAAGTAATTTGACTTCCAGTACCAATTATCCCAATAGCCCATCAGGCAGCGAACAGCTAACCAGTCTGGAAGGGCCAACGAACTGGGCCGATAACTATGGAACACGGATTCGCGGCTATATCCATCCTACCACCAGTGGCAGCTATACATTCTGGGTGGCTGGCGATGATAATACCGACTTTTACCTGAGTTCCGATGCTAATCCATCTAACACAACTCGCATTGCATATGTGAGCGGATGGACCAATTCAAAGGAATGGAATAAGTTCAGCACACAACAATCTGCAGCCATCAACCTTACAGCAGGACAGAAATATTATATAGAAGTGCTGCATAAAGAAGGTAGCGGTGGAGACAACGTAGCGGTAGCCTGGCAGGGCCCTGGCATTACTCAGCAAGTGATTGACGGAAGCTATCTTTCACCATTCGTGCCAATGAAGAGCGCCATGGTGGAACCCGGAATATCATCAGATGAAGAAGAGAATCTGGATAATGTATCCCTTTATCCGAATCCAACCAGTGATGGAATGTTTAACATTACCTTCCATGGAATTAAAGGTAATGTGACCATTGGCATTTACGATATTCAAGGCAAACTGGTTTATAAACAATCCGCAACAGGAAAGGAACATATGCTGGTAAATACAAAACTTGTCAAAGGATTATATCTGGTAAAAGTTCAATCCGATACATCTGCCATTACAAGAAGATTAGTAGTAAAATAATTGATTGAGATAACCCGGAGCAGTCCATTCTGCTCCGGGTATTGAAATCAGGCAGGACTATCAATATAAATCGGATTTACCCTTAATGCTGCGATGGAGATTTATCATTTACGATAGAAAAACTTGCAGTACGATTATAATAACCTGAGTTCGATATAAAATTAATGGCTCAAAAATTTATATTGTAAATCAATCATTTACTGAATTTTGAGCTCGCTAATTTTAATCGAATTCAGGTTAATAAGAATCATATTTATTAACAGATACTAAATACGAGAATATGAAAAAATCAAAACTTAAATTAAAAGTATTTCTGGGTATTGTAATGGTTTGTACAACATCACTGTTCGCACAAAGCCAAAATTGTTTTTTAGATGATTTTACACCAAAAAATGCCACGATTCCAATTTCTGCAACTGCAGATAAAACAACGAATTCAACAACAGTAACGGTCACATTATCGGCCGATACACTGGGCAAGATATCCAAATACGTGTTTGGAAATGCAATAGCATCCTGGATGGGGAATACCACAGGCGACGCTACATTTGTGGGAAACACCCAGTTGTTGAACCCTTCCCTGATCCGCTACCCCGGGGGAAGCTGGTCCAATAACTTTTTCTGGGATGGATTGCCAACCGACTTGCCTGACTCTATTTACGATTCATCGGGAAATAAGGTAACGTTTTTCCCGATTTCAGGAAAGAACGACTGGCCCACTACAACGGACAACTATTATATATTACGCCAGCAAACCGGTTCGCAAGGGCTCATTACCGTCAATTATGCCTATGCCCGTTACGGGTTGAGCAATGATCCTGTTGCACAGGCAGCCCATCTGGCCGCTGATTGGGTGCGCTACGATAATGGCCGTACTAAGTTCTGGGAGATTGGAAACGAAAATGCCGGTCCCTGGGAGTCGAGTTGGAAGATCGATACAAATACCAATAAAGACGGACAGCCTGAGATTATTACCGGTCAGCTTTACGGTCAGCATTTCAGGGTTTTTGCCGATTCGATGAGGGCTGCTGCGGCTGAAGTGGGCGCAACCATATATATCGGAGCACAGGTATTGCATTTTGATGGTACAACAAGCTGGAATCCGGTGGATCGTACCTGGAATTCGGGGGTATTTAGCGAGGTTGGCGATGCTGCCGATTTCTACGTGATGCACAACTATTTTGGAAAGGATTCAAATGTGGATAATTTATTGTCAATTGCAGCGTCAGAACCAAAGAATAACATCGACTTTATCGGGCAGGATATCATTGATAAAAATGCTTTTCCCAAACCTGTAGCTATAACCGAGTATAATATGGATGGTAATACCGCCGGCTCAGGCGCGCTACATTCATATATCAATGGCATGCAGGCTACAATCCTGTTTAACGAATTAATAAAGAATAACTATGGATTAGGATCAAGGTGGTTGCTTGCCTCAGGTGAGGATGGAATGTTTTACCAGGGGAGCAACAGCAGCTTATTGTGGCAACCACGGCCGGCTTTTTATTATGCTTATTATACACAGAAATTTACCGGCGATCATGTCATTCCTGCTACTTCGGATAATTCGAACGTTTTGGCTTATGCTTCAAGGTTTGCATCAGGTGAAACCGGGGTGGTGCTGGTAAATAAGGGAAGTTCAGCCCAGGTTGTACAGATAGATCTGAATAATATTGGTGTAGGAACCCGATACTATGATTATTCACTTACTGGAGGCACCGATAATGGTGATTTTTCATTGTATGTATCCGTAAATGGTGTAAGTCCGTCAGGAACCCAATGGGGTCCCCGGGCAACTCTTGAGACGATTCCGGCAAATGCTTACTCAACCGGGCAAGCCATTAAACTGGATGTTCCTGCACGGTCGGTTCAGTTTGTTATGATTGATGCGGGTAATAGTGTTGCCACTACCACACATGTACAGTCGATAATTACCGGTACGGAAAGTGTAGGAAAAGGAAACAAACGAGGCACGGCAACAATCACTGTTTATGATGATTTGGGGAATGTTGTTAGTGGTGCTACGGTTGCCGGTACATTCTCAGGATCCTTCAACGAAACAGTGTCGGGCATTACCGGTTCTGACGGAACGGTGGTTGTAGCTACAAACGGAACAGCCAAAGGCAACGTAACCGTTGATTTTTGTGTGGACAATGTAACGCACAGTTCATTAACGTATGCTTCCACACAAAATGTAATTACTTGTACAGGTGCTGCTGCAGGAATTGCAGGAATTGCAACGGATGTAAGTTCCATTAAAGATGAGGATCAGATCAACTATGAAATTTATCCGAATCCAACCAGCGATGGAATATTTAACATTACCTTCCCCGAAATTAAAGGTACAGTGACCATTGGTATTTACGATATTCAAGGTAAACTGGTTTATAAACAATCCGCAACAGGAAAGGAACATATGCTGGTAAATACAAAACTTGTCAAAGGATTATATCTGGTAAAAGTTCAATCCGATACCTCTACCACTATAAGGAGATTAGTAGTAAAATAATTGATTGAGATAACCTGGAGCAGAATTGCCTGCTCCGGGTATTAAAATCTGAGAGAAACAAAAAACTCTTTTTAAAAATCACTCTCATTAAATAGAATTTTATTAACCCCGGTTCGATTAAAATTAAAGAACCCAGATTGTATTAAATAATTTATATTGTAAATCAATTATTTACTAAAATTTGAGCTCGCAAATTTTAATCGAACTCAGGTTATTATATTAATGCTACTTTTTTTATGCCGACTAATGGTGTTAGCGATTGGAGTCAACAGCATACACAAGTAAGTGATGGCAACGAAATAGCAAATCATTCTAAATCACATCCTGACCTCACCAAAAAAGTTACTGCCTCAGAAAAAATGGATGTGATTCGCAGTGCAAAAACGTTGATAGATCAGGAAGTTTATAATATATTTACGGTAATTTTTGAAAACATTGTTGTTAGAGTTTTTTTTAATCATGGTAGTTTGGCATATTAGTAATCCAGGTAACACAATAAAGTGATGGATATCGGTTCAAGGATTAAGACAGGATTTTACACTGTTAAGAGATATTCTACAATCGTTAGTTTTATAAAATCTCATTATTAAATGATTAATTTTTTACCTGTTTATTCGGGAGATAGTTTACATGAAAATAATCTGAATTCTATTCATATAAAATATTCTGATATAAAAACTGCAGTCGATATTATTAAGGCAGGATAACATTCAAAATAGAGCAATGATTTTCATGAAACTAATTATATCTGCTTTACTAAGTTTAAAAAACGATATGTTGTTATATATCAGTATAATAATGGTATTTTTAAGGTGGAAATTAAATAATAAACAATTCCCGATAGAATTAAGTCAATGGCTAAAATTCAATCGGTTATAAAAATATACAATTTCATAAATATAGGTATGTCAAGTTGTTGCATGAATGAGTTTGTTAGTAATTACAAAGCTAAGTTTCTGTCTTATAGATTTGGCAATACACCAGTAACCATAAAAAACAAAATATAAAACAGATGAAACGAACCATGAGTAAAGTTTCCACACACACGGGAACGACTAAATTGGTGAGTTTCATAAGGCAATAAAAAAATAGACAGATGAAATATATTATTTTAATAGTAAGTGTGTTATTCGTTTTTGATTCGTTTGCCCAACAGCTACCCTATCAAAACTCTGAATTAAGCTCGGAGGAACGAGCTGATGATTTAATATCAAGATTGACAATAAATGAAAAAGCCAGTTTGATGTGCGATGAATCAGATGCCATTCCTCGCTTGGGAATTAAAAAATTTAACTGGTGGAGTGAAGCCTTGCATGGTATAAGATATGCCTCAGATGTAAGTGTTTTTCCTCAATGTATTGGAATGGCTGCTTCGTTTAACGATAAACTTGTTTACGATGTTTTTAATGCAGTTTCTGATGAATTCAGGGCTAGATATCATGAATCCTTAAGAGCTGGAAAGGAAAACAGTAAGTTCGAGAGCTTGTCGGTGTGGACACCTAACGTGAATATTTTTCGGGACCCTCGTTGGGGGCGGGGACAGGAAACGTATGGTGAGGACCCCTATCTGACTTCCCGTATGGGGATTGCTGTTGTTGAAGGGCTTCAGGGACCTGTAGATTCGAGATATAAAAAACTACTTGCATGTGCCAAGCACTTTGCAGTTCACTCCGGTCCGGAATGGAGCCGGCATACACTGAACATTAATGATGTTAATCCTCGTGACTTGTGGGAAACCTATTTACCTGCCTTTAAATCTTTGGTTCAGGATGCAGATGTACGTGAAGTAATGTGTGCCTATCAGCGTTTGGATGATGAGCCTTGTTGTGGCAGTACCCGTTTATTACAAAAAATATTACGCGATGATTGGGGCTTTAAGTACCTGGTGGTTTCAGATTGTGGGGCCATTACTGATTTTTACAGCACACATAAAGTTTCGTCCACAGCTGTTCATGCTGCTGCAAAAGGAGTTATAGCAGGTACTGATGTTGAGTGCGGATGGGGGTATGATTATAAAAATTTACCGGAAGCTTTAAAAAATGGTTTGATAACTGAAGCTGAGATTGATGAGCACCTGAAAAATGTTTTAGTTGGTCGCTTTGATTTGGGTGAAATGGATGATGATTCCCTGGTATCCTGGTCGAAAATCCCGATGTCAGTAGTTAATTCAGATGACCATAAAAAGCTGGCGCTTCAAATGGCGCAGGAAAGCATGACTTTACTTCAAAACAAAAATAATATTCTTCCTTTGTCCAAATCCGTAAAAAGGATAGCTGTACTAGGACCTAATGCAGATGATAAACCAATGATGTTAGGTAATTACAATGGTTTCCCCGAAAAAATTGTAACTGTTCTGGATGGAATAAAATCAAAACTCCCTACTGAAAAAATAGTCTATGACAAAGGGTGTGATATCATTGAAGACATGATTACCGAAAACCTTTTTGAAAACTGCTCTTTTGAAGGCAATACCGGAGTAAATGCCACCTATTGGAATAACACAGAGTTAAAAGGAAATGCTGTGGCAAAAGAGCAAATTATAAATCCTATTCAATTAACTACCGCCGGACAAAACCAATTTAGCCGTGGAGTGAATATTAAAGATTTTTCCGGAAAATACGAGGCCGTTTACAGTGCCGGAAAATCTGAGGAAATAGTGCTGAGACTGGAATTTCGTGGAAAGTGTGAGGTGATTGTTAATAATGAAATATTGTTTAATAAAGAGTCCTGGAATATAGCTCCAATAAGACTTCCATATAATGTGGAGAAAGGAAAAGACTATAAGGTTGTGGTTAAGTTTGTAGCTGTTTCTGATTGGGGGGATGCACACTTTAAATTTAATCTTGGAAGAGAGATTCCGGTTAATTATGATGAATTGATAGCTAAGCTGAAAGGAATAGATGAGGTGATTTTTGTTGGTGGAATTTCTCCGGAATTAGAAGGAGAAGAAATGCCGATTGTGTTTCCTGGCTTTAAAGGAGGCGACAGAACCAATATTGAACTTCCTGAATCTCAACGCAAATGCTTGCAAGCTTTAAAAAAGGCAGGAAAAAGAATCGTATTTGTTAATTGCTCCGGAGCAGCAATGGCCTTAACACCCGAAACAGAAAGCTGCGATGCTATTTTACAGGCTTGGTACGGCGGTCAGTCCGGTGGTCAGGCAGTGGCAGATGTACTGTTTGGTGATTATAACCCTTCAGGTAAATTGCCGGTTACATTTTATAAGAACTCTGATAGTTTAGGTGATTTTGAAGATTATTCCATGAAAGGACGCACCTATAGGTTCATGGATGATGCCCTTTTTCCTTTTGGTTATGGCTTAAGTTATACAACCTTTAAAATCGGAGACGGTCACTTGAGTAAAACCGTCATTAAACCTGAAGAATCTGTACAGTTAACTATTCCGGTAAAGAATATGGGAAGCCGCGATGGAGTTGAGGTGGTTCAAGTTTATGTTCGTAAAGTAAATGACATAGATGGTCCCATAAAAACATTACGCAATTTTAAACGAGTAGAAATTGCGGCAGGAAAAACTCAGCAGGTAACAATTGAATTGGCTAATTCAGCTTTTGAGTTTTACGATTGGAATCAGCGGAAAATGATGGTTACTCCGGGTGAATATGAAGTTTATTATGGAAGCAGTTCGGATGCTAAAGATTTGAAAATGGATAAAATAACAATTCAATAAATGAAACGAGCCATGATTAAGTATTAAACCCACAAGAAGATGATTAAAAGCCAGAATTTACGAATTCCGACCCAAAAGTTATGTGCTTTGATACATACCTCATATGGAATTAGTACCTGATGCCGCTTCGCTTAGGGTGTTAGATGATTATTATAAATGGAAAAGATCCTTAGAATAATGAGTATAGTTATAATGCTTATAAACAATGTAATATGATGAAAAATTTATTAATTTTATTTTTACTGGTTTGGGTATTGAGCAGTTGCTCCAATGTGTATATAAAAACAGATTCAGGAGTTAAAGTAGAAACTGACTCACTTGAAGTGGAACTACAATTTTATGATCCTTCCATTGTAAGGGTAATAAAACATGTTAAGGGTTCAGGCTATGAAAAAGAAAGCCTGTCTGTTATACAGGAGCCTCAGGAAATAAATTTTAGCATCAGCAAGGAAGGCAATCATCTGGCCTTGGAGAGCGAAAAGTTACGTGTACTCCTTAATCTGGAAAGTGGAGAAGTTGCTTTTTCAAGCAAGTCAACTTCATTATTAAGAGAAAAAAACAGAGGTGCCGGTTTTGCAGACTTCAACGATGCGGGAGAAAAAAGCTACACAGTATCCCAGTCATTCGAGCTGGATAAGGATGAGCATATCTATGGGCTGGGTCAGCAGCATCAGGGCAAAATGTCAAAGCGCAACGTTAAACTCAATATGATACAGGGCAATCTTGATGACTATATTCCTTTTTTTCAATCGGAAAAAGGGTATGGCGTTTATTGGGATAATTGCTCTCCAACAGTATTTGAAGATAATACAGAAGGTACCATGTTCCAGTCGGATGTTGCCGAGGGTATTGATTATTATTTCATGTATGGAGGCAATGCGGATGGCGTGATTACTTGTATGCGTAACCTGACCGGCCAGGCGCCGATGTTCCCCTTGTGGACTTATGGTTTCTGGCAAAGCCGCGAAAGGTATAAAAAGCAGAAAGAGCTGCTTGATGTTGTTAAAAAGTACCGTCATCTGAATGTTCCCCTTGATGGTATTGTTCAGGATTGGCAATATTGGGGCGACAACTACCATTGGAATGCCATGGAGTTCCTTAATCCGGGTTTTGATAATCCTCAGAAAATGGTGGATGAGGTACACAATCTCAATGCCCATATTATGATATCTATCTGGTCATCATTCGGGCCAAAAACAAAGCCTTATAAAGAATTGGATAAAATAGGTGCTTTGATGGATTTTACAACATGGCCGGAGTCGGGGCTTGATGGTTGGCCTCCTAACAAAGATTATCCTTCGGGTGTGAGAGTATATGACGCTTACAATCCCAAAGCCAGAGACATCTATTGGAAATATCTGAACAAAGAGATTTTCTCATTAGGCATGGATGCTTGGTGGATGGATTCTACAGAACCTGATCATATGAATTTTAAACCTGAGGATTTAGACAATAAAACATACTTGGGTTCATTCCGGAAAGTACGTAATGCCTATCCATTAATGTCAGTAGGCGGCGTTTATAAACATCAGCGGGAAGTTACTTCCGATAAACGAGTATTTATCTTAACGCGTTCTGCCTTTGCCGGACAACAAAGATATGGTGCCAATACATGGTCCGGCGATGTGGTTGCTTCGTGGGATGCCCTTAGAAATCAGATTTCTGCAGGACTGAATTTTTCTCTATCCGGAATACCATATTGGAATAGCGATATCGGAGGTTTTTTCTTATGGAATTTTGAAAATCCACTTAAAAATCCTGATTATCGCGAACTTCAGGCAAGATGGATGCAGTTTGGCACTTTCTGTCCTATGATGCGATCGCATGGAGAAAGTTATCCAAGGGAAATTTTTCAATTTGGGAAAAAGGGCGAACCCATTTATGATGCGATGGAGAAATACATCAACCTTCGCTACAGCTTATTGCCTTATATCTATTCAACATCGTGGGATGTTACAAAACACCAATCTAGTATGATGAGGGCACTGGTAATGGATTTTGCAAACGATAAACAGGCCTTGGATATCAATGATGAGTTTATGTTTGGAAAGTCTTTGTTGGTGAACCCTGTAACGGAATCCATGTATTTAAAGGCTAAAGTTCGAGGACGTGATACTGTTAATGTGGCTGACTTCTCTTCTGTAAAAACAAAGGAGGTTTACCTTCCTGATGGTTGTGGCTGGTATGATTTCTGGACAAATGAAAAATTCAATGGAGGACAATCCATCCACAAAGAAGTACCCATCGATATAATACCGTTGTATGTTAAGTCCGGTTCTATTTTACCAATAGGGCCTAAAGTTCAGTATGCTACTGAAAAATCATGGGATAACCTTGAAATACGTGTTTATGCCGGTGATGATGGTATGTTTACATTGTATGAAGATGAAAATGATAATTACAATTATGAAAAAGGCGTTTATTCAACCATTCAGTTCTCATGGAATGAGTCTGATAGGGAACTTGTAATTGGTGAGCGAGAAGGTTCATTCCCTGGAATGCTTAAAGAACGGACCTTTAAAGTAGTTCTGGTTAGTGATGCTAAGGGAAGGGAAGCCGACCTGACTGCAGTTGCTGATAAGGTGGTTAAATATGAAGGTAACAAGCTTGTTGTACGCTTTTAAAGTATGCTGGTTCCTTCTGAATTTTCGGCCTCAGTAACATAGCCTGGGGGTCTCACTTGCAGAAGCTGAAGAAAAGACAGAAAGCAGTTTGGGCGTAGTGCGTTCATTCTGTTTCATCAACAAAATAATAACCTGAGTTCGATTAAAATTAGCGAGCTCAAAATTCAGTAAATGATTGATTTACAATATAAATTTTTGAGACATAGCGAGCTATGGTGATAAAATTTAGAGCCGTAAATCGATTATTTACTGAAAAGCTATG
>JBNKRV010000048.1:0-10582 GCA_050296935.1 Marinilabiliaceae bacterium
TCGGTTTATACAGCAAATGCCGGAGTATTAACTTATTCAGGAGTGTTGAAAAACGCGGCAAGCTATTCGTTAAGTGGTTTAGATGCCCGTTGGCATTTAGTAGCCAATCCTTACCCATCATATATCGATGTAGAAGATGCCGGATTTGATTTAGGAAGCTTTAGCGAAACGGTTTATATCCGGAAAAGTGACGAGCAGGTTTCAACCTATAATATATCCTCTAATGTGGGATTACTGGAAGGCTCCCGTTATATTGCTCCGGGACAAAGTATATGGCTAAGAACCTATACATCCAATGATGCCATATCCATATCTAAAACAACATGTACACACTCTTCAGGAGGTTATGGATTAAAGAGTGCTTCCACACCAGGTTCAAATGATATATTGAGGTTGTCAGTTAATAGTGCGAGTTCAAAAGATGAATCAGTAGTCATATTCAACAGTAATGGATCCGAGTTTGTGACATTATATGATTCAGAAAAACTAATGAACGGAGGAGCTATTCCAAACATATATACTCTTAAGGAAGGAAAAAATATTGCGATAAATTCACTACCAGAATTGACATCCGTACAAACAGTTCCATTAGGAATAAAAGTGACAGAAGAGGGAATGACAGAGTATACAATTACAGCTGATAATATCATGAGTTTTATGCCGGAGGCTGATGTATATCTTGAAGATAAAACAGAAGGAATTACTGTAGATCTTCGTGAGACTCCTGAATATAGCTTTGCAGCAGAAGGCTTAAATAACCGGTTTGAGCTAAGGTTTGAGAAGATATCAACCGATATTACAAGTGATCATGTAAGTGTTGATAAGGGAGATGTGATTATATTTTCAGTAGGGAATAAAGCTCATATTAAGGTGACGAATGATTTACTTCAAAACCCGGATAGAATCATTGAATTATATGATGTTAAAGGACAGTTTATCAATAGGTTTGAGATGGAAACTCAAGAGACGATTTTTAATTTACCAAAATCCAAAACCGTATATGTTATTAAAGTAACAATTGGGTCAAGCCAATATCAGGAAAAAATTATTGGTTTTTAGTTGAGAGAAGAATTTATATAAAAAATCGATGCTTTTAAAGTGTCGATTTTTTTTGTCTAAAATGCATAGTGTTTTATCAAACTAAATATAGTGTTGAATAAAAAAAGGAAACTATTTTATAAGTACTTAGGTATAAATAAGTATTTTTGTCTGATTTTTAAAATAATTAAGGATTTGATTCAATTGTTTTAAGGATTTTGCAAGCAAGTGTAGTATAGTTGAAATTCTCAAAAATAGAATTCATCTGCTTATAATAAATTGTACGAAATGAATTATACCAATTTTACTATGAGGTTGGCGTTAAACAATTTTAGAGATATTAAGTTTATACAAGATACAATATTGAGTTATGGTCTTAGTTACGATGATATTTTGTAATTCAGTATATGTTGGATAGAGTGTTAAGTGCTGATATCATGGAGATTAATAGCAGATTGTGTTGTGATTTACGACTATTTTAAATAAGATTTTAATATTGTTATACAAAACAGCTAAGCCTGTCAGATTATTGAATGTTAAGTAAGGTTGTCGATAATTGTATTGGTTATCAGGGTTTTGTAAAATTTAACTAGGATATATGAAAATGAAGTATGTATTTTTTGTCGTTTTAATTTTATTAAGTGTGGTCTCATACTCTCAAACAGGTCCGGGGGGTATTGGAAATAGTGATGGGAGTGGTGGTAGACCAAGGAATATTTTATGGCTAGATGCTTCAACATTAGGATTAACAGATGGTAGTAGTGTGTCAACATGGTCTGATATGTCGGGAAATGGGAATGATGCTTCTGCCAATAGTGGTCAGTATCCTGTTTTTGTTCAAAACTTTCCGGGCATTAACAATAAACCTCTTATCCAGTTTGATGGCAGCACACAATTTATGTCGTTAGCAACTAGTTTAGGAACCTCCGAAAATGGAATTGTGGGTGATGATTTTGCTTGTATAATGGTTGTTGGTAAAGCTAATACCGGAGCCTCATGGCTCATGGGAGGTAATCCTGGTGGGCCAAGTGGAGGGAACTTGAATATGGGTTGGCGAAATAATACAACTTTTGCTTTCGGTTTTTGGGATAACGATGTGGATGGAAGTTCTTCAGGCTCGGTGAATCAACCGTCGATATATTATGCGGATTTAAATACTGCGGCAACTCCTTCACGTAGACTATTTGAAAACGGGAGCTTATTGAATAGTTCAAGTAGTACAAATACTTTAACACAATGGAATAGTCCAACAATTGGTAAAATGGGTAATACATATTGGGGGCAAGGACAAATTGCCGAAATCATTATGTATAAAGGAGCCTTAAATAATGCACAGAGGGTTATTATTGATAACTATTTAGCTATTAAATACGGACTCACCTTATCCTCAGGAAATATATATACCAATAGTAACTATCAAAACGATTTAACAGGTATTGGTCAAAACTCAGGAGATAGTCATACTTTATCGTCAAGTGCAGGATTTTACATTAGCGAAAATGGCGGACTTAATAACGATGATTTTGTTTTCTTTGCTCACAATGGAACTGTAAATGATACGCCTTCAACAGCTGATTTACCTGCTGGAATAGAAGAAAGGTGGGCAAGAGATTGGTATGTGGAGAAATCAGGTAGTTTGGATACAAAATTGACTTTTGATTTACCAGAAGGTATAGGAGGTAAGTATCCTGCAGATATCAGTAATTATGTATTGCTTTATAGAGCATCTGCCAGTGGTAATTATTCTACGGTTACTTCAACTGTTGGTTATGGAGACAATGATCAGGTTGAATTTTCGGTGGCTGATGGGAATTTATTGAATGGTTACTATACTTTAGGTACAACAGATTTAACAAATAGCCCGGTTGTTGGTAAAGCCGCTTTAACGTGGTATACGTTAGCTTCAGGTAATTGGACGGATTCAAATATCTGGACTTTAGATCCTTCCGGATCTTTGCCTAATAATCCATCATTCTTATATCCAAACTTAGTTACCGATAATGTTGTAATTAAGAATGGTAAGACAATTACGGCGGATTTGAATAATATAAGTTGTAATAATTTAACAGTTGAAGGGCGCTTAGAATTAGGAACTACAAGTGGTCACGCTTTTTCTACTATTAATGGGAATGGACGTATCATTATGGAAGCTGATAACTTCCCGTCGGGAGATGCTACCCATTTTGTAACAAAAGGACAGGGAGAAGGAACCGTAGAATTTAGAGGTGGCGATTATACCATTTCTAATAGTAGATCGTTTTTTGATGTTGAAATTAATTTAAATAATTCTTCAAATACGATAACTATATTAAATGACTTAACCATTAATGGAGATCTTACCTTAATAAAAGGAGATTTTAAAATTAATAATGATATCTCTACTACAGCTTTAAATATTACGGTTAATGGAAGTGTTGATGTGCAGGCTACTGCTGGTATATCGGTGGGTACAGGGAATACTATTGGTTCTTATTCCATACCAGGAACCATGCCAGTAATTGGAGAATATCATAATATTTATCATCAGTTTACGGTTGGAGGTAATTTTACTAATAGAGGAACCGTTAGACTCACCAATTTAAATGCTCCTATTTATGATCAGTTGGCAAGTAATGGAGCTGTAACACTTCGTTTTGAGGGAGCTTCAAATAACACTTTTAATTGTTATAATACAACTGATTTATACAATCTTATTATCGATAAGGGTACAGATAGAACTTATGCGCTTGAATTATATTCTGATAATGATTCCTTTTTTAGATTGTTTGGTGCTAATAATTGTGGACGAAATAATTCAGCACCCTTTACGTCAGCTGATCCCGAAGTAAGAAAGGCTCTTTGGGTTTATCATGGAACATTTAAGTTAACAGGTAGTGTATACATACCTTCATTAGCAGAGGGAGCTGAAGGGGGAGGAAATGGTGATTACACCATTGGATATAATGCAAAGCTTTGGTTAGCTGGGGCTGATGTTAAGGTCTATACTTCAGCAGGAAATGCGGATGATATTCCCGGTTTTACTACAGCGGATACTTATACAGCAGTTGGAGTTAGTTCTAGTGTAGATCATGGTGCAATATCTTTGTTTGGTGAGTTCCAGATAGATGATGGTTATTTTGATACAGATAATAGTTTTGGTTTTGTTTTTTGGGATTCAGCAAATTCTATCGCTAAAATAAATGGAGGTGAAGTTGTGGTGGAAAAACTTTATCAAAACGGAGCAGGTGCTGCAACTTATATTCAAACAGGAGGTAAGCTAATCAAAAAAGGGAATGGTAATTTTGATTTAAGCAGCACGGATGCGGTATTTCAAATGTCAGGTGGAGAAATTGAACTTCAGACGGGGCAGTTTTTAGTAGGTGCCAGCGAAGGAAATTACAATGTTTCCGGTGGAACTTTACGCATAAAGCAAAACGGGGGACAGTCACCAGTTGTAAATACGACTGCACCACTTTATAATTTTATAATTGAACGATTGAATGGTTCAGGTACTACAACTGTTGATCTTCTGAGCGAATTAGTTGTATTGAATGATTTAACTATTAATGCCAGTACTTTTTTGGATCATAATGGAAACGATGTTTCCATAGGGCGTAATTTTTCTATTGATGCCAATGCCGGAAAACAAAATAGTGGAGATAATAATTATGGTTATTTGTATGATTCGGCTTTGCCAAATACAACAACTTTTAATGGATCAGAAGATGGTACGTTTTATATTGGTCATCCATTTGATGATAGCTGGGAATTGTATCTGGAGAATATAGTAGTGAATAAACCAGCTGATAAAATTTTACTAATTCAGTCTGACTCTCAAAAAGAAGCTGCAAATGTAACTTCAGAAGACTTTTCAAGTGTAATTCAGGTGAAGGATCAGACTGATATATTTGGGGGAACCTTGAATCAGGGAGAGCAGTCGCTTCGATTGTTCGGACCCATTTACATTTCCTCAACAGGTAAGCTAGGTGTTTATGAACATGAAATAACAAATGTCGGCGCGTTAATTATGTTTAGTAATACAAGTATTAGTATAGCTACTGAGGATGGTGCTGAATTAGGAAATGTTAAAATGAATACATCGCCTGATACCGAGATTGTTACATTAACGAGTGATGTAAAAATAGATAGAATTGCTTATCACCAGGGTCGGATAAACCTAGGATCACACAGATTAACGCTGGATTATTTGCATAATCCCTCATCAACCAATAATTATGTAGTAGGAAACGGAAATGCTTCTACAGAAATGTTTTATACAGATGGAAATGCATCAAATGGAGGATTACGTTATTTAATTCCAGAAGGAACACCGGATAATACAGACTTTGCTTTTCCTATAGGAGTTTTGGGTAAGTATACTCCAGTAAATGTTAATGTGGCTAATGTACCTAATGTGCCAGCAGGTGGAGGTTATATTCAAATTAATCCGGTTGATGGAGGATTGCAAACTACCGATCAAAATGGAGGAGACTTACTTAGCTATTATTGGCGGGTTCGTTACGATGGTTTTTCAACGCAGCCTGATGTGAAATTTGCATTTACTTACGATGATTCAGATGTAGTAGGTACTGAATCGAATTATTATCCTGGACGAGTACTTGGCGTTAGTCCGTATACCCGATCATACATAAACGATAAAAACAGAGTGGATAATACTAACAATGTGATTACTTATGATGATGGAAGTGGGGGTAGAATTGTTTTAGATGAGGCTAGCTACGCAGCAGGTGCATCAAACCGGTTTACTGGTGATGTTCAGGTGTTTTACTCAAGAGATAATAGCAGACAGGCGAACTGGAGATGGAATAATACATGGACAAGAAGTGATGTATTAGTAGATATTGACGGTAATGGAACGGTTGATGATTACGAATATCATGATAGTCGACAGCCGGGAGTTAATGATTATCCAAAAGCAGGAGATGTAGCTGTAATTGGTTGGGTGCCATGGGGAAATACAACCAGTGGAGGTAATGAAGGTGCGCCTCATGGTATTTGGATTGACAATACCTCAGAAGTGTGTGCTGAGGTTATATTTACTCAGATGGAGGATGCTACGGGTAACCCAACAGCAAGAGTCTATCGTTCAAACTTTCAGTTTAGACCTTGTTTATGTATTAATAATTCGGGAGGTTTATTAACAGCCGACGCTGTAAAAGGGGAAGGTATGATTTGGGTTCGAATGGGAGATCCGGATTTCTCTAGTATGGATTTAGGAGAATTTGCAGCGCAAGACTCTTCGTATATTGTATATGAGAACTTTTCAAATCCAAGAACAATCAATAATACACCCGATGAAATACCTAACTTAATAATTGCAAACACTGGTTGGGGATCATATGATTATGATGTTACTTTTTCGAAGGAGATTGTTACAAATGGAAATTTTGAGATTTTAGGGAATGCTAACGTTATTTTAGATAATGATGTAGATGGAGATTTGATTATTGGGGGTGATTTGAAAATGTTTGAAATTCCTAATCCGGTAGAAGGAGACCCAACTGGAGGTGGCGCTGAGTTGGCATTCCAAAATAATGGTTCGCTAAGAACTGTTTCAATTGGAGGTGATTTAATATTGAATAATTCTGGTGCTATTGTTCATGTTGATAATCCAGGTACAACTCCTTTAGAACACTCTTTGTACTTGTCTGGAAATATATTACAAAAATCAGCAGGAACGGGTACGGATGGACTACAGTTGTATACATTTTCTAATGAGGATCGTATTACCTTATATCTAGAGGGAACTACATCTATGACAATGAATGTAACTAGTGGGGATACACCCGAGTTGTACCGGGTTGTAGTTGATAAAGGTAATTCAGCTGCTACATTGGCTCAATTTAATGGGGATTTTAATCTAAATGGACCAACTTCCGGAGTGGATGTGGCAAAAGCACTTGAATTGCAAAATGGAAAATTTATTATAAATAACTCAAATATAACTATTGATTTAACTACTGGAGATGATTATTATTCAATACCTGCAACAGCAGCGTTAGAGGTTGCGCAAGGTACAGTTTCTGCATCTGGAAATTCAGGTATATTGTTAAATGGTAAATTGATTGTTTCTGGCGGTACAGTTGATATGAACGGAGGCGACAACCCAATCCAATACTCCGCATCAGGAAGTGCAGAAATAGAGGTTACTGCAGGTTCTTTAACTGTGGGTTCTCAAATAAGACGTGCCACTTCAACCGACAATGGTATATTGTCTTATAAACAATCTGGTGGTACAGTGATTGTTGGTGAATATAGTGCTCCGGAACGTTCAAGGGGGGTGCTGGAAGTGCTTGGTGCAGGAAGTCATTTTGAACATACCGGAGGTACCCTTCAAATTGCAAACGGACAAAGTAATGCTACTATTGCATCGTTATATTTAGATCCTGAA
Source organism: Marinilabiliaceae bacterium (assembly GCA_050296935.1). GTDB lineage: Bacteria > Bacteroidota > Bacteroidia > Bacteroidales > Marinilabiliaceae > Saccharicrinis. The sequence goes on from JBNKRV010000048.1 coordinate 7,430, forward strand.
TCAAGTAACGTAGCAAGTAGTACTACAATAACTTTTGATCCGGTTCAGACTTCAGGAATTAATGAAATAGGTGTGTATTCCACCGTATCATTAAAAAATGTTTTTCTGGCTAATGATGTAAATCTTTCTGTAAAACAGTGGACCGTACCTTTGGTTGTAGAAGAGAATTTAGAGATAGCTACTAATGCATCGTTTGATGCAAACGGACAGGATTTAAGTATCGGAGGCGATTTTACCGTTAGTGGATCTTTTGTCCATGGTAATAATACTACCACTTTTACAGGGTCTCAAGCTCAAACAATTATAGGGTCGCCTGTCTTTTATAATTTAACAAAAGAAGGAGCTTCGGATTTGTTTTTGCATGCAGGGGATTCTGAAATTAATGTTGAAAATATTTTTGATTTTCAATCAGGTGTATTAAACGATAATAGTAACAATGTTAATGTTCAAGGTTATTGTAAATTTGCGGGAACACATATTTATGGAGGATCGGGAAAAGGATTGGTGTTAAACGGAACATCAAAACAAGAATTTTCTGGAGGAGGAGTATTGGGAATGTTAACTATAAATAACACTTCTGGTGTAGATGTTCCTCTGGGAAATGAATTTACTATTAATAATAAGTTAAGGCTGGAGACCGGGATATTTAACATTGATAAAAATCTATTGTTATTAACTGAGAATTGTATTATAGAGCATGGAAACGATGATTTTTCAGAAATCAACATGATTCAGAATAATATATCATTTACAGATAATGGAGTAAAAAAGATTTTTCCTCAGGTAATTAGTGCTTCAGATCCGGTATATAATTTTACCTTCCCAATGGGATCAGGGGGTAAGTATACGCCAGTATCATTTGCAGTTTCAAATAACGATAACAATACGGGAGCCGTTATAGTAAAACCAGCCAATGAATATCACCCAAGTGTACTGGATCCGAATAACGTGTTACAATATCATTGGGAGCTAAATGCATCTGGAATTTCTGGATTTCAAGCTGAAGTGCGATTTAAATATGATCCGGCTGATGTACATGTTGAATCACCAAACGATATTACAGATTATTATACAGCACGCTTATTGTCTGATGGTACAGGTAATTGGAACAAATTTTCAGGTACTGATGTTGTCGATGAATTGTCCGATGAATTGGTGTTTGACTTTTTAGGGACAGATGATGCCGGGATAAATGGAGCCTATACGGCAGGTTTAGATGCTGCTATTCCGGATCAGGTTCCAGGGTATATAACAATAGCAAATGGTTTATGGACAAATGAAAATATTTGGGATACATATCCTGTTTCTGGAGGGGTAGTACCTGCCGGAGGTCCCAGAGGTTCTTTAGTTTATATTTCACATGAAGTGGGTGTCCCTTCAAACTATTTGTCGGTATACCGAACAACTATAAATTCAGGAGGTGTTTTAAATATAGGATCAACATTTGGCCATAGAATTGGTGATGTAAGTGGTTCAGGAACGTTAAAACTATCTGATCAGGGAAGTTTACCTGCAGGTGTATTTAATACTTTTTTCGGATCTACCGGAGGAACGCTTGAATTTGCAGGATCATCTGATTATGATTTTTTAAGTGATATTAGTAGTTTGAATAATTTGGTGTTGAGTGGTACGGGAGCAAGAAGATTTCCAAACCTGGATTTAACTATTTTGGGAGATTTATCTATTGATGGAGTAAGTGTTATTAATGAGCATGACAGGAACCTGACTTTAAAAGGTGATTTAGTTTTCTTATCCGGAACATTTGATTCCGGCACTGCAAGTTCTAATGTTATATTCAGTGGTGCTACTATTCAGAATATTAATGGACCTGCATCTTTTACAGGGATGAACTCATTCAATCATTTTACAATTAATAATTCACAGAATGTTAATGTAAATACGAGTATTGATATTGACAATGTTCTTTATTTAACAAATGGTATTCTTAATGTAAAAGAAACGGTTGATTTTGCGGTTACCAGTACTTCGGAAGGTGCTATTGTCGGCGGTGATGTAAATTCATATGTAGATGGTTATTTGATTAAAAAAATAAATAACGGAGGTCAGTTTAATTTTCCATTAGGAGATGCAAATAGATTTGGAAACATTATCGTATCGTCAACACAAACGACAGGTGCACAGGATTGGAAAGTCAGGTATTTTAACAATAGTGCAGATAATGAAGGGTGGAGTACTTCGTCTTTTGTTGCGCCGGTTGAATATGTAAGCAAAAATGAATATTGGAGTGTAGAAGGGCCTGGTGGGGCACAAAGTAACTTGACTTTGCGCTGGGATAATGCTAGTGGAGTTTCTCCCGATGCTAATTTTAAGGTGGTAAAATGGACAGATTTAGCAACAGACGCATGGACAGAAGTGGATGTTACTAATACCAGTGGTTCTTCAAGTGCTGGAACAACTCAGTTGTTAAATAGTCTGACATATGGTTTTACAGGTTCAGATAATAGTAATTACATAACATTTGGTTCTATATCCATACCTGCATATACATGGTTAGGAACATCAGATGATTGGTTCTTGCCGTCTAACTGGGCTGGGGGAGTTGTTCCAACGGGAGTGTCAGATATTACTGTAAATGTTTCTTCAAATAATCCGGTGATTGATCCGGCTAAACAATCAGGTTTAACACAGGTAAACGACCTGACAATAGAATCAGGAGCTGGTTTAACTTTACTATCAGGAGCAAAGTTGACGATTAATGGAAACCTGACCACCAATGATGCTTTAACTATAGAAAACACAGTAGCTTCACCAGCATCATTAATTGTCAATGGTACCGTAAGTGGAAACACAACTTACCAATGGAGCGGAAATACAACAGGAACCTGGTGGCAAATGGCACATCCTGTTGTTGGAGCAACACAAGCAGAGTATGATGCATCATTTGGTGTAGATAGATATGCAGTAAACAGGTATCTGGCCACAGGATGGGAACGCGTAGTTGGTTTTCATAATGTTTATGGCGGTGGTTATGCACTTGATGCAGAACCTCTTGAGGGTTATTCGGTTTATACAGCAAATGCCGGAGTATTAACTTATTCAGGAGTGTTGAAAAACGCGGCAAGCTATTCGTTAAGTGGTTTAGATGCCCGTTGGCATTTAGTAGCCAATCCTTACCCATCATATATCGATGTA
>JBNKRV010000049.1:0-47011 GCA_050296935.1 Marinilabiliaceae bacterium
CCTGTTCCAGGGTAGTATTTTTCGCTCTCCACCTTGACAGAACCCCTTACTCAATAAGCAAGGTATCTGAAAAGAAAAAACGAAAAAAAATGTCTAAGAAACATTACGTAGTGGTCCAGTAAATGGGGAGTAGAATAATGAATTAAAGATTTCAATACTTATTCCTCCTAATTTTATAAGGAAGTCGACTGTTTTAAACATGAATATAAAAATTAAAGCAGACACAATTATATCAGATTCATTAATAATATTTGCAGTAGGAGAAAAGGTAAATGTTGATTCTGATAAGATGTTTAAAATCAATTCAAAACTTGGAGGTAAGATTGAAATAAAAAGAAAAAATAAAGTAAAAGACGAGGAGATTAAAAAGTTTTTGATTGTGGAGTGTAAAGGATATAATTATCGGAATCCAAAGATATTTAGTTTTTTTCCATCGAAATCAATTATTATAAAACATTCAGAAGAGCAATAAAATACTAATTAGTAAAAAATGCCAGTGCCCACACGCGGTCATAAAACATTGCGCGGATAGTGCTATATTTGAACGAAATGACACTTATTCAACGGCTTAGCGGACTGATAAGTTTGTGTTTCAAAATGCGCAACGTTTCATATCGCCACCGTTAGACTTAATTGACGTTCAATCGTCTTAAAGAAATATAAAAAAAGAGGGGATAATCAGATTGATTCTTACAATGATTGTATTAACTTTGTAATTACATTATTTAAAGGGTTTAGATATGGAAGTTGCAATTATTCAAATAGGAAATTCTAAAGGGATTAGGTTAAGTAAAACGATTATTGAAAAATATAATCTTAGAGATAAGGTTGATTTGATTCTTGAAAAAGAGCAAATTATAATAAAGCCATTGTCAAAACCACGAAAAGGTTGGGAAGAAGCTTTTAAAGAAATGTCAGCACAAGAAGATGACAGATTGCTATTTAATGATGTTTTTGATGATGAAAATCTTGAAGAATGGAAGTAAGTCAATATCAGATGGTGCTTGTAAATCTAGACCCAACAATTGGTAGTGAGATTAAGAAGACTAGACCTTGTGTTGTAATATCTCCTAATGAAATGAATAAATTTTTGCGAACAATTGTTATTGCTCCTACGACAACAAGTTCGAAGAATTATCCGACAAGAGTAGAGATTAAACACGACAATAAAATTGGTTGGATAGTACTCGATCAAATAAGAACTATCGATAAACAAAGAATAATAAGACAACTCGGAAGGCTTTCTAAACCAGAAATTAAGGAGGTTAAAAACATACTAAAAGAAACGTATGTAGATTAACATCTAAGCCTAATAAATAGGAATATGAGCGATCTGCAAGACCCAGCGATTATTCCCGGTTGAACTTCCATTTAGACACAATGCACTTAACAAAGGTTTTTAGTTGTTTTTTAGAGAAAGGGAATAAATATATTGGTATTATAGAGTATACCTCAAATCACTCATTAAAAGAATCGGATTAAAAATCATTTTCAGCATAAAAATAGATCAAATTATTTCAAAGTGGGGTTGGTGCTGTTAGCAATTGTTAATTCTCGCAGCACAATTTACTCCTGGCGCACATGAACGCTCTCCGAAATTCTCTCAGCAACAAGTACCAACCTATTGGGGCGTATATGTAAGAGTCAGAAAATGAAAAGCAGATTGGTTTCAGCAAGAAGTGGAAAGGAACGGTTCTTTATACGTAAGCTGTAAATCAGAACCGTTCCCTAAGCTACAGTTGCTTTTTTGATGATCCTTGGAAAAGTAAGAAACGGTTCTAATTTGCAGGATGCTGCTATAGAACCGTGCTAATGAAGTTTTATCAAGTTGACTTTACGAATTAAATCGGAGAAGCTCGGTTAGGGAAAAATAAAATCTTAATCTAGAAATCGCTTCGCAATTCCCTCAAAAGCATCAATACGTCTGTCGCGGAAAAAAGGCCATATGCGTCGCACATCTTCAGATCGAGTCATGTCTATATCAATAATCTGGTTTACTTCTTTGTCGTTAGGGGCTTCAAAAAGAAGTTCGCCCTGAGGCCCGGCAACAAAACTATTGCCCCAAAACTGAATGCCATTTGTTTGTTCCGATGGATCAGATTCATGTCCCGTCCGATTAACAGAAACAACAGGCAATCCGTTCGCCACAGCATGACTTCTTTGAATGGTGATCCAGGCATTCAGTTGTCGCTGTTTTTCATCCTCGGTGTCTGTATGCTCCCAGCCAATAGCCGTAGGGTAAATGAGTATTTCAGCCCCTTGCATGGCCATCAATCGTGCTGCTTCAGGATACCACTGATCCCAACATACTAAAACACCCAATTTCCCAAGAGATGTTTGAATTGGAGTAAAGCCCAGATCGCCAGGAGTAAAATAAAACTTTTCGTAATAAGCAGGGTCATCAGGAATATGCATTTTGCGATATTTACCAGCAATAGAACCATCTTTTTCCAATACTACAGCTGTATTGTGGTATATGCCGGCAGTGCGCTTTTCGAATAACGAAGTCACAATTACAATCCCCAGTTCTTTGGCTAATTTCCCATAAAAATCCGTTGATGGACCGGGGATCGGTTCTGCCAGATCAAATAAGTCCGTATCCTCCGTTTGGCAAAAATATAACGAGTTGTGAAGCTCCTGCAGAACCACTAATTGAGCGCCTTCAGTTGCTAATTTCTTAATGTTTGAACCAATTTTATTCCTGTTGATGGCAACATCAGCTACATTACTGTGTTGTACAATTCCAACTTTTATGCTTTTGTTTGGTTGTTTCATGGTGATAAAAAATAAGAATCCAGTGTTAAATATCAGACTAATTCTCCTTTAGGAAATTGCATGGTTACGCAATGCAATGAACCATGTTGTTTGATAAGTGCATTGCAATTGATGCCAATAATCTCTCTGTCGGGAAATGCTTTTTGAAGCACATTCATTGCCAGGGCATCTTTTCTGGTGCCATACTCAGGCATCAGTACTGCTCCATTAATAATTAAAAAGTTGGCATAAGAAGCCGGCAATCGTTCATCTTCAAACCATACTTCATCCGCCATAGGTAAAGGTAATAACCGATAAGGTTTTCCATCTTTGTTTGTAAACGACATGATTTCCTTTTCCATTTGCATCAAAGCCTCATAGTGTACATCATTCATATCGTCGCATTTTACATAGGCAATGGTATTGCTATCGCAGAATCTGGCTAATGTATCAATATGACTATCAGTATCATCTCCAACCAAAAAACCGTGGTTAACCCATAATACACGATCCACATAAAAAGTATCCTTTAAAAACTTTTCAATTTCAACTTTAGAGAATTGCCCGTTCCGGTTAGGAGACAGTAAGCATTCTGTGGTGGTTAATAAAGTACCTTCTCCGTCGCTTTCAATGGCTCCACCCTCTAAAACAAAGTTTAGCAGGTTTTTATATGCTGTTTGTCTGGAGAATATTTTGCTGTTGAATAACTGTTGAGTAATCATATTGTCATGGTTAGAGGCAAACTTCAATCCCCAGCCGTTAAATTTAAAATCCAGGATAATAGCTTTATCACCTTTAACCAAAGAGATACCCCCATGATCGCGGGCCCATGTGTCGTTTGTTGGCATCTCTGCAAAAACTATATTATCCATTTTGCACTGGTTCAGTTTAGGAAATACGGTTTTTATATCCGGAGATACAATTAGTAATTTTTCCCGCAAAGAAACTTCACGCGCGATATTTACAAAGCATTTTTCTGCCTCAGATAAGTATGGCGCCCAATCCGTTTCTGCATGTGGCCAGGTTAGCTGTATGCCACTCTGTTCATGCCATTCTGCCGGAAATATTGTTTTTATTTCGTCCAACATCTTTTTGTATTTACAAAGCAAAAATACTTAAAAATGTTTATGAATGGATTTGTTGTTGGTTATTTGCTGTTAACTGTAAGTTGTTTCCTGTGGGAGGGCAAATCCCGATTGCTTGAAAGAGATTTCTGCTAAACTCTTTTACCAACTTCATAAGCCAGTAACGAAGCCGAAACACCAGGCAAGTTTGCATCTAAACCAAACGGTAGATTAATGTTAAGAAAAAGGAGTGCTAGTGTAGATAACGGTGCATTTATAGTTTTAATTGGTATAACATTAATTTAATCCAATATGTAAACTGCTTAATTTTCTTCCGCTTACGCAATAATCGTCGGTAGTTTCATTTTTGCGCATAAAAAATACCTGCTCCTGGTGTAGCAGCGAGGTAGATGCCAGAAATCAATAAGTCAACAATGTGCATGATTTAAAACTTGTTATAAACCCAGAACTTAATCCCGTTCATGATGAGTTCAATGGAAACAGTACCCAGTAAAAATGCGATTACCCTACCGGCTATATCTATATATTGCTCAATGAGTTCTTCTTTTGTGGACTGGATACGATCGTGTATTATTTTTAGTATGGCAATAATGGAGATGCATAGAACTAATGTGATGGCTATGGATGTTAGAGCTGTAAAACTACTGTGATGTTCACCAATAATAACACAGTAACTAATAGTACCAGGCCCGATAAATATAGGCATGGCAATAGCACCTGCCACATGTTTTGATTCTCCTCTTAAGCTTTCAATGGAGGCACTCCCCTTGAAAATAAACATGGCTCCTGTTATCAGGAATATTATGCCCCCAAAAATTTGAAAAGAGGCAAAGCTGGCATTAAATACACTATCGAAAATTGAGTTTCCTAATATGGCAAATGACGAAAAAACCACAAAACTTATAATTCCGGCTCTTAATAAAACTTTGAAAAAAGTCTTTTGATCCTTTTTTTTAACGATGTCTATCAGGTAAACGATAATTAAAAAAGGATTTAGTAATACCAAAAGTAAGGTAACCGATTCAATTATTTCTTTCATCTGTTTTTATATATTAAAAGGTGTGACCGAATTTTTATGGTGCTCATATTCTCAGTAAAATGATTTTTTAAGCAGGCCGTATTCGTGTTCAAATTGCTAAAACTGATTTACGATGTAAACTGTACTCATACACCATTTTGTACTATCGTTTGATTTGAGCATCCGTAATTTCTTTTGTTCTTTTAATTTCCACATAAATTCAATCATTCCTTTAATATGTAATGAAATGAATGAATATGCAGGGGTGTTGAGTCTGAATTTGCTAATAACCTGAGTTCGATATAAAATTAATGGCTCAAATCGTTTATAAATATTGAGTTTCAAGGCATGTTTGCGAAAGCATAGCGGGCTATGTCTCAAAAATTTATATTGTAAATCAATCATTTACTGAATTTTGAGCTCGCTAATTTTATATCGAACTCAGGTTATTAAATGGTTTTTCAATTTAAGAAGCTTTTAAATCCACCGCAAGTTCTGATTTTGATGTGCGATCCATGTGTTTGATTAATCCTTTGGATACAAGTGAATAAATATGCTCCTGACCTTTTGTGTACGATAGTCTGAGTTCTTTAATGCTATTATCAGACAAGTATTTCTCATGATTCTGAAGCAACATGATAATTTCTTTTTCGACAGGGCATTTTTAGTGTATTTACAAAAGTTTTTTCCCATTTTACAGTAAGTGTTTGTAGTAAACATTCATGCTTTCAATGTGGCCTGAAATGTTTGTGTTTTTTATCAATGTGCCTGAATATTGGTAATTCAATCTCAAAAATGTTTTATTCATTGGCACTGATCTCAAACGGGCAATAGTGTATAATGTATTTATTCCTTGCTGTTTCATTTCATTTTCCATGACAGATAATAGAATAGAAGCTAATTTTTTACCCTTGAACCTTTGGCTGGTCGCAAAATCTGTCATTTCAGCATTTTCACCTTGGAAATCAATTTCTGAGGATGATATTGCTGCCAATTCCCCCTTGTATTCAGCCCCGTAATATTGAACATTATCGTTCATGGTTTTCTTAATATACGAGGCACTATGAATGGGGAATGGATAGCTTTTAAATATTCCTTTATAGATAGCAGTTATCGCATTAATATCATCTTCATTTAACTTTCTAATGTTAAATCCGGAAGGTTTTTGTGGTTTTGCTACAGGTTTGTTTTGCAGCAATTCACTTAATATTCCAAGTTCTTCTTTTTCAATATTCATGATACGATCTGAATTCAGAAATTTGGACATAAAAAATACATCCTCCTTTTGATTATAGAATTCAGGAATAAATGCCTCAATCATAAAACCATTGGCTGTAAAATGAGGTGCCATCGATTTAGGGACTTTACAAAAAATCTTTGAATATTTATTTTTTAATGCAAGAGTTTGAAGGAATGTGAATATTTGAGGCATATCCCTTTTATCAAGCTTCATTAAATAAATTCTGTCGTTATGTTTGCCATGTTGAATTACCGAACCGTTTTCTATTTTTTCAACAATATCATTATTCATTTTCGTCCCTCCTGTGAATTCTTTCATTGTCTTCCGGGATGAGAGAAATGGTATCGCAGGTATCTCCAAGTAACTTTTCAATTCCAATAGCTTCCGATTCATCTTTTTCTTTAATGTTTAATTCCAGATTACAATTATCACAATCGCGGTCACACATTTTAGCTTCATACCTATCCGGCTCCTTATAAGTGGTAATCACACCTTCGTAATTTCTTAAAACAACCTTGTTGGTACTCCATGAAATAATATAGTTAGGGGTAACCGGAATTTTACCACCACCTCCGGGTGCATCAATCACATAGGTTGGGCGGGCAAATCCACTTGTATGTCCTATCAGACTTTCCATAATTTCAATGCCTTTCCCAATAGGGGTCCGGAAATGAGATAACCCTTCAGATAAATCACATTGATATAAATAATATGGTCTTACCCTGTTTTGAACAAGTTTGTGTAGCAATGATTTCATGATTCTTGGACAATCATTTACATCTGCTAAAAGTACCGACTGATTCCCTAATGGAAATCCACCATCAGCTAATTTAGCCAAAGCCTCTTTTGCTGAGGTGGTTATTTCGTGAGGATGGTTAAAATGCGTATTGATCCATAATGGTTGGTATTTTTTAAGAATCGAAACCAGATTATCGGTAATTCTGTATGGAAGTACAACCGGCATTCTTGTTCCTATACAAATTATTTCAACATGAGGTATCTGACTGATTTCTGATAATAACCAATCGATTTTATCATCAGGTAGCATAAATGGATCTCCACCTGAAAGTAATACATCTCTAACCTGAGGTGTGTCTTTTATATATTGTATACCCTTAAGAAGTTGGTCTTTTGAAGGAACAAAGTCCACATCACCTACTTTTCTTTTCCGGGTACATTGTCGGCAATACATTGAGCAAATATTACTCACATGAAATAAAACACGATCGGGATATCGGTGAGTAATTCCTTCAACAGGGCTGTCGTGTTCTTCAGATAGAGGATCTGATAATTCGGATTTTAATGTAGTAAGTTCTTCTATACCTCCGAAGGCCTGTTTGAAAATGGGGTCGTTCGAGTAGTTTTTTGTGTCAATAAGCGAAAGGTAATAAGGGGTAATTGACAAAGGGAATTTATCAAATGTCTTTTCCAGATCATCACGCTCTTTTCCCTCAAATTTGATTCCTGTCAGAAATTCAAATCTTTCCAGTGATCTGATAGAATGTTTAATCTGCCACTTCCAGTCTCTCCAATTCGATAATTGTGGCTTATTAACAATCTTATTTGCAATCTCCTTTTGTACGTTAGTGTAAATCATATGTCTGTAATATTGTTTGTGTGCAAACAAAATTACAAAATGAAAGTGGCTTGGCTAAATATTTTGGTGTAAAATAATATATTTAAGTGATTGAAATGGCTGTTTATTCCTTATTATCCACATCCTCTTGTTCGTCAACACCTTCTAAATCAGTCTCTGAGGTGATGAGGGGTGAGGCGTCAACCTGTTCAATGTCAAGTAAAGTAACTAAGGTGTTCAGGCTTTCCTCCACAGACTTTAATTTGTCAGGATCTAGTTTTTGTAATTTTTTTGATAATTGTTCGTGTAGAAGCGATGGTATTGAATTTAAAAGTTTATCACCGGAAGATGTTAGTGCGATATTGACTACTCGTTTATCTCCTGATTTTGGTAATCTGGCTAACAAACCCTTTTTCTCAAGGCGATTAATAATTCCGCTAACTGTACTTGAGTTTAGATTCAGGAATTTACGTATTTCACCCTGAGTGGATTGATAGTTTGTTGATTGATGAAGAAAGCTTAGGCACAGTACCTGAGGTATGCTTACTCCATATTCTTTTTGAATTTTTTTTGATTCGATATCGACAGACCGAACGATTTTACGAATCTTAATTAATATTTCAGTGGTATCCATTGTGTTTTTATTTCTGGCAAAATTAGGAAAATGTTTTTATAGAAAGTTTTTTGTGGCACATTGAAATTCTGATGTGATTTTCTTAAACGGTAAAAGCTGATTGTTGTAGATTTCTGATAAAATAAAAAAGCACTACCTGGATATTGTGTGTAGTGCTCTTCTTTTTAATTGTCTGATATTCTATAATCTAAGTTAATAATCAATAGTGCGAATCGTTAGGGTTGTATGTTTCAACATGTCTTTCCGTTTTTGCCTGATTAAATTCGTTTATTGTAATGATAATTCCGGTTTCTTCCACATCACCGAATCGATCATTTACAGCAGTACCGAAAGAGCGCATTGACGGAGAAAGGTTCATGTAAGCATTTACCAATGGAGGTATTGATTCACCTAACTCACGTACATCTCTGTTCAGTCGTTTGTAGTCCTCAACGTAAGTTGGCCCTTTAAATATGCTGTTTATTTTCTCGGGTGTTAATCCGATTTTTACCTTGAACTCATCCAAAGGATAAACTAAGTTATCCGGATCACTGAAATACTTATTCATAAAGCTTAATATCAGATCTCTGGCTTCCTGATTAAAGTGGTTATACATGGTTACTTTACCAAAAAAGTACTTCATTTCCGGATGGTTTACAATTAGTGAACCTAGTCCGTCCCATAAATTATCTAATGCAAAAAGGCTTTTTGCGCCTTGTTTACTTGATTGATATTGTGGCTGAACAAATGATCTGCCTAGTTCAATGGTGTGTGGAAGATATTCATCAAGAAATTTATTGGAGAAATGAAATAATCGGGAAGTGGCTAATCTAACATTCCCGTCTTTATCGCGTGGGATTGTATTTCCCATAATATAACGATAACCGCCTAGTATTTCTTTTTCTTCTGGATCCCAAACGATTAATTGTCTGTAAGGAACTTCTGCTACATCGTAATCGTCAATGTCTGCATCTTTTCCAGTACCACCTCCAGCTTGTCTAAAAGACTCTTCACGTAACCGGCCAACCTCCCTCATTAGGTTAGGAGCTTCATTGCCGATAAAATCATAAATCTTATTGGCTCCTTTGTTGGTGTTTCGTATAAATCTTTCTTTTGTTAATTCAGCTTCCAGTTTATCTTTTTCGACTGGAGCGATGATTGGTTTTATTGAATCCATGTAAATTAATAAGCTAATTTGGAGCTACAAAATTAAATTAATTTTGGTAAGCTGTAAACTGTTTTCTTTATTTTTTCTGCCCACTCTTTGGGAGGACGATTATCTTTTAGATTCTGGTAGGGTATGGGTTGTCCAAATGTGAGTGTAATCTCCTTATTTTTAAATTTAAACATTTCGTCTACGAGATAAAGCATTTCAATGTTTGATTTCAGACCAAAAAATTTTCTGAAGCGTGCAAGTCCGTAGAAAAAAGGTGAATTTTTTCCGCTAATATGAACAGGAATAATATCGCGTTTGTGTTGGATGGCCTTTTTAACAAAGGCGGGTTTCCAATCCAGATCCTCAATTTTATTCCCTTGCTTGCGAGATACTAATCCAGCCGGGAAATAGAGCATTTGAGCTTCTGAAGCAAATGATTTTTCTATTTCAATGGCAGCATTTCTGGCTTGTCCTCCGTGTTTATTGATAGGAACAAAAATATCGTTAAAGCGTCCTATTTGTAGTAGAATATCATTTACCGGAAATTTAATATTCTTGAAAACACTACCAACTTCAGTCATAAAAACAATGCCATCAAGTCCTCCTAATGGATGGTTGGCAACAAAAAGATAGCGGCCATCTTCAGGTATGGAATCAAGGCCAATGGATTTGCTGGTTGCTCCGAATAGCTTCATGCATTTTTTACCGAAGTCCACATTATAGCTGTCTGGATGATTCACCAGTATACTATTCAGGCTTTCCTGATGAATAACTTTTTTTAGATATGAAAATATAAATCGGGGTAACCACTTGTGTAAATCCGGATTTTTTTCTTTAAAAATCCGATCAACATCAAGTTTTGTAATTGGTTTATTGCTGGTCTGCTCCATTTGTATTTATTATGAGGCGTCAATTTTAGAAAAAAAATGGTAAATCGCATACCTTAATTCAAAAAAATGTGAGATTTGTCAATTTTCCAGAAGCTGAATTTTGCTGAAAAAAGGCATTTTTAGCAAAAACTTATCAACAATGTGCAACAAAGTGGTATGATGTGGTTGATTGTGGTTTAAAAAAGTTATATTTTTGTAGCGGAATAAATCGCAATCGTAATGGCCACATTTATAGGAGATTTTGTTTGTAAATTAGATGCAAAAGGACGGATTGTGTTGCCTTCTCTTTTTAAAAAGGCAATGAATGCCATGGAGGAGTCTCGTTTTGTGGTTAGAAAAGATTTGTTTGATGAGTGTTTGATTTTATCTCCATACCCGGAATGGGAGGAAGAAATGAATGAGATCAGGTCGAGGGTGAATATGTACAATCGTGCAGAAAATAAATTTTACAGACAATATTTCAGGGGAGCGGCAGAGTTGAGTTTTGATGCTAATGGGCGGATTCTAATACCTAAAAGGTTGTTGGAGAAAATTGGGGTGCCAAAGGAAATGGTGTTGGTTGGTGTCGATAAAAAAATTGAATTGTGGAGTAAGTCTGTGTATGAGAGTGATGAACTGAGCGAGGCAGAATTAGCATTGATGGCAGAGAATATTTTAGGAGGCTTTGAGAACAAAGTAAAGGAGGGTGAATAATGGAAGAAGTATATCATATACCGGTTTTATTAAAAGAGTGTATTGAGGGACTAAACCTTAAAGATGGTGGCGTGTATGTTGATTTGACTTTTGGTGGAGGAGGACATACCAAAGAAATTCTAAAACATCTGCAAGGTGGGAAAATGATTGTTTTTGATCAGGATGAAGATGCTTATGCCAATCGACCTGATGATGAAAGATTGATCTTTGTTCGTCATAACTTCCGCTATTTAAAGCATTTTCTTAAGTACTTAGATATTGATAAAGTGGATGGCATTTTGGCCGATCTGGGTGTTTCATCTCATCATTTTGACACTCCTGAACGAGGATTTTCGTTTCGCTTTGAAGGTGAGTTGGATATGAGAATGAATAAGCAGGCTGGTTTAAGAGCCGATGTAGTGTTAAATGATTATAGTGAGAATGATTTGTATCGGATATTTAAAACCTATGGTGAGATAAAGCATGCAGGCAAATTGGTAAAAGGAATCTTGTTACGCCGTCAATCATCTGCTTTTAAAAAGATTTCTGATCTACTTGAAGTTGCAGAGCCTTGTGTTCCTTCCAGAGAGAAAAATAAATTTTTAGCCAAGGTATTTCAGGCTTTACGCATTGAAGTGAACCGCGAAATGGAAGCATTAAAGGAAATGTTGATGCAAACCAAAGAAGTGCTGGCTCCGGAAGGAAGGCTGGTCGTGATTTCTTATCATTCGCTGGAAGATCGATTGGTGAAAAACTTTATGAAAACAGGCGACTGTGATAAGGTGCAACCGGAAAAGGATTTTTATGGTAAAGCTCAGGTGCCTTTTAAAGCTATAAGTCGTAAGCCCATTTTGCCAACAGCAAAAGAACTGGAAGAGAATACTCGGTCTAGAAGTGCCAAATTGCGAATTGCTGAAAAGGAATAAGTATGGCTAAAAAGAGAAAAGATAAGGAGTTTATAGGTTCAGGAGATTATTCTTCACGAAAGATATCGGTGGGGGATTTTGTATCCGGAAGAATTTTCACCCGTGAGGTGGTGGTTAAACAATTGCCCTTTTTTCTGTTTTTGATAGTGTTGGCATTTGTTTATATATCTAATCATTTTAAAGTTGAAAAACTACTAAAAGAAGCTGCAACATTAAATAAAGATATTCAGGAATTAAGAATTGAAGCAATTACAACATCTTCAGATCTAATGTATATAAGTAAGCAGTCTGTAATATTGCAAAAAGTTAATGAAGCAGGAGTGGAATTGGAAGAACTTACTGAACCTCCACGCAGAGTTTTGGTAAGGAAATGATGATTGGCTTTTGGCCTGCCTGATATGGTTATTAAAAAGCATGACGAACAAAAGTTCTGGTTGAGAAATAAAGAATTAGTGAAAGAAATATAAATGACAATCAAAAGAGACATAACATGGCGCGTTGGTGTAGTTTATCTGGCATTGGTAGTGTTGGCTATTGTTGTTTTTGGTAAGGTGGTTTATTTGCAGGTGGTTGAGGGAGATCGTTGGCGAAGTATGGAGGAGGTAATGACCAGTAAGGAGAGGACAATTGAAGCAAATCGGGGTAATATTTTAGCTTCAGATGGTCGTAAATTAGCCTGTTCGGTTCCAAGTTATCGATTGTATATGGATATGAAGGCTCATGGTCTGACAAATGAAATATTCAACGAAAATGTGGATAGTTTAAGTATCAGACTTTCTGGTTTTTTTAAAGACCATTCTGCGTCAACATATAAACGGAATTTAGTAGAAGCGCGTCAGCAAGGGAAAAGATATTTTAGAATAAATCATCGACGAATCTCATATACAGAATTAAAAGAGATTAAAGAATACCCAATCTTTCGACTAGGAAAGAATACCGGAGGTTTTATTCCTGAAGAACAGGAAAGAAGAAGGCAACCTTTTGGCCTGTTAGCTTCGCAAACAATTGGTAGTTTGTACGGAGAGAAAGATAAGGGGGGGATGAATGGACTGGAGCATGCTTATGATGATGTTTTAAGTGGTGTGAGTGGAGTGAATACGTATACCAGGATTTCTGGTCATTGGGTTCCTGAGGAAGTTTTACCTCCTAAAAATGGAAATGACATTCTTACGTCAATAGATATTGAAATACAGGATGTGGCAGAAAATTCACTGCTGCGTCAGTTAATAAAGCATAATGCAGATCATGGAGTTGCTTTGTTAATGGAGGTGCAGACCGGGGAGATAAAGGCTATTGTGAATTTACATAGGAAACGTCCCGGAGTATATGTGGAGGATTATAATTATGCAATTGTTGAGGCAACTGAGCCCGGATCAACATTTAAGCTGGCCAGTGTATTAGTGGCGTTGGAAGATGGAGTTATCAGTTTAGAAGATTCTGTTAAAACCGGAAATGGAACCTGTAAGTTTTATGATAGGGTGATGAGAGATAGTCATCACGGTGGATTTGGAACCATTACGTATCGTCAGGCTTTTGAAAAATCATCAAATGTGGGTATCTCTAAAATGGTGGTTCAGCATTATAAATCTCAACCAAAGAAATTTATTGACAGACTGTATTCAATCGGATTAAATGAAAAACTTGATCTGGAGATGGATGGTGAAGGTGAGCCTTTTATTAAATATCCTGGTTCAGAAACATGGTCAGGGGTTTCCTTGCCATGGATTTCAATAGGTTACGAGTCGAAGTTGACTCCTTTGCAAATTCTTACCTTTTATAATGCGGTTGCAAATAATGGTAAAATGGTACGTCCACATCTTGTGAAAAGTATTTATCGTCACGGTGAGCTTATTAAGTCAATTGATCCGGTTGTGTTAAACCCATCCATATGTTCTTTATCTACCATTGAAAAACTGCATGAATTATTGGTGGGTGTTGTTGAGCATGGAACGGCACAAAATATTAAGAATAGTAATTATAAAATAGCCGGTAAAACCGGAACGGCTCAGATTGCAAAAGGAAGTGGCGGGTATAAAGGAGGAAGTGGCGTTGAATATCAGGCCTCATTTGTAGGCTATTTTCCTGCAGATCGACCCAAATATACCTGTATAGTAGTAGTGAATGGTCCATCAAATAATGTGTATTACGGAAATTTAGTTGCAGGAACCGTTTTTAAAGAAATTTCTGACCGGGTTTATGCTACCAGTCTGGATATGATGGACGAGCGAGTAGAGAAAGTCCCTGAATCAGGAGTGTTACCTTATTCAAAGGGTGGTAAAAAAGAAGATTTGTTAACTGTATTTAAAAATATAGGTGTGGTTATTGAAGGAGAGGATGTTAATTCTGATTGGATTTCAACAACTGCACTTGAGCATAAGGTAGATTTCGACCGGAAAACATTTACAAAAGGATTGGTTCCGAATGTGTTTGGAATGGGAGCTAAAGATGCAGTAAATCTTCTTGAAAATTTAGGACTTAAAGTGATTGTTTCGGGAAGAGGAAAGGTTGTTGAGCAATCCATTTCAGCAGGAAGTCGTCTTTCTTCTGGTTCACGAATCTTTTTAAAGTTAGGATAATGAGTATACAGGTAAAGGAAATACAAGGTTGGACTAAAGTGAAGGAGTTCGTTGGGAATGAAAATGTGACTTTTGATGATGTGACTTTTGATTCCAGAAACGCCGGAGATAATATCTTGTTCGTGGCCGTTAATGGTGTTCATGTAAATGGTCATGATTATATAGCAAAGGCCATTGCCGGAGGGTGTTGTGCTGTTGTCTGTGAAATATTGCCCGAAGAAAAGTACAGGAATATACCTTTTATTGTTGTTGAAGATTCAGCCTTGGCACTGGGTGAGATTGCTTCTGGTTTTTATGGAAATCCATCTTCAGAGCTGGAATTGATAGGTGTAACCGGAACGAATGGCAAAACTACTATTGCAACTTTGCTGTATCAACTTTTCCGAAGTCTGGGAACTGAATCGGGATTATTTAGTACCGTTGCGAATTATATTGGCGATTCAAAATTGCCATCTACGCACACAACTCCTGATCCGGTGGCATTAAATAAAATAATGCGTCAAATGGTTGATGCCGGTTGCCGGTATTGTTTTATGGAAGTAAGTTCTCATGCGATTGATCAAAAACGAATTGCCGGATTAAAATTTAAAGGAGGTATTTATACTAACCTTACACACGATCACCTGGATTACCATAAAACCTTTGATGCTTATCTGAAAGCTAAAAAGAAGTTTTTTGATGGTTTGGATAAAGATGCCTTTGCACTGGTAAATACTGATGATAAAAATGGTATGGTGATGGTGCAGAATTGCAAGGCTCAAATCAAAACATACTCCATTAGAGGCATGGCAGATTTTAAAGCAAAGATTGTGGAGAGTATGTTTGAAGGAATGCAATTGTTGATAAATAATAATGAAATATGGACTCCTTTTATTGGAAAGTTTAATGCGCAAAATCTTGTGGCAGTTTATGGCACAGCTGTTTTGTCAGGTAAACCTTCCGATAAGGTTTTAATTGCATTGAGTAGTTTACATTCAGTAGATGGTAGATTTCAGGCTATCAGATCCAATACGGGTGTGACGGCTGTTGTCGATTACGCACATACCCCTGATGCGCTAAAAAATGTGATTGAAACGATTAATCAAATTCGCCAACCAGGACAAGAGCTAATTACTGTTGTGGGGGCTGGCGGAGATCGGGATAAAACAAAACGTCCGGAAATGGCAAAAGTGGCAGTAACCGGCAGTAACAGAGTTATACTGACTTCCGATAATCCTCGCTCAGAAAGTCCTCAGGTTATCATTGATGATATGATGGAGGGCGTGGAGTTTAAAAGCAGAATTAAAGTGGTTTCAATTGTTGATAGAAAAGAGGCTATTAAAACCGCGATAATGATTGCCACAAAAGGGGATATCATATTAGTGGCAGGTAAAGGCCACGAAGATTATCAGGAAGTTAATGGTGTGAAGCATCATTTTGATGATCGGGAAGTAATTTTTGAGTTTTTTAAAATGTTATAATATAAGAACATAAGGTTCTGTATTGTTGTGATAAATGATAATTATTAAAAGCTAATTGTAATGTTATACTATCTTTTTGAATATCTGGAACAGCTTGATTTTCCCGGAGCAGGAATGTTTCAATATATTTCGTTTCGATCAGGGATGGCTGTTATATTCTCTCTGTTAATTGGAACCATATTCGGAAAACAGGTGATTAAGGTACTTCAGAAAAAGCAGATCGGTGAAGTGGTTCGTGATTTAAATCTTGAAGGTCAGTATGAGAAAAAAGGTACTCCAACAATGGGAGGTTTAATCATTATTGCATCCATTCTTATACCTACTATTTTATTTGGGAAGCTGGATAATGTATACATCATATTAATGTTGGTGTCAACCGTTTGGTTAGGTGTTATTGGTTTTTTAGATGATTATATAAAAGTATTCAGAAAGAATAAAGAAGGGTTGGCTGGTAAATTTAAAATTGCCGGACAAATAGGTTTAGGTCTTATCGTTGGCTTAACCTTATATTTTAATGATGGAGTTGTGGTGCGGGAAAAAATTCCGGGTGAAGTTGTAATTGTGCAAACTGAAAATGGTGAACAAATCGAAAAGCCGGCAACTCATGATGTCAAAACAACCACAACTACCATCCCGTTTGTTAAAAATAACCGCTTTGATTATGCCTGGTTTGTTGGCTTTATGGGTGATAGTGCTTCAAAGTGGTCATGGGTAGTGTTTGTTTTGGCAGTAATATTTATAATTACAGCAGTATCAAATGGGGCTAATATGACAGATGGATTGGATGGGCTGGCCACCGGAACCTCTGCAATTATAGGTACTACGTTGGGGATTCTGGCCTATGTTTCCAGTAATACAGTGTATGCTGACTACTTGAATATTATGTATATACCCCAGTCGGAGGAGTTGGTGATTTTTATGTCCGCATTTATCGGAGCTACCATTGGATTTTTGTGGTATAATTCATTTCCCGCTCAGGTATTTATGGGCGACACAGGTAGTTTAACATTGGGCGGGATTATCGCCGTTTTTGCGATTATTATAAAAACAGAATTACTGATTCCTATTTTATGTGGAATCTTCCTTGTTGAAAATATTTCAGTAATGATTCAGGTTTCCTGGTTTAAATACACAAAAAGAAAATATGGTGAAGGACGTAGGGTTTTTAAAATGGCTCCCTTGCATCATCATTACCAAAAATCAGGATATACCGAATCTAAAATTGTAACTCGATTCTGGATTATGGGAATTATACTGGCGGTATTAACAATTGTAACTCTTAAAGTCAGATAATAAGGAATATAAATTGAATAATGAATAAGAAGATAGTCATATTAGGAGCGGGAGAAAGTGGTGTTGGTGCTGCATTGCTGGCCAGAAAAGTAGGTTACAATGTGTTTGTATCTGATTTGTCTGAAATAAAATCGAACTATAAAAACGAGTTGGATGAGGCCGAAATAGAATATGAACAAAAGCAGCACTCAAGGAATAGGATTTTTGAAGCTGATACAGTTGTTAAAAGTCCGGGGATTCCGGATTCAGTTCCGATGATTGTTGAATTAAGAAGTAAGGGAATAGAAGTTATATCGGAAATAGAATTTGCTGGCCGGTATTCCAGTTCAAAGTTTGTATGTATAACAGGTAGTAACGGAAAAACTACTACTACATTACTAACCTATCATATATTAAAAGAATGCGGAGTCAATGTGGGTTTAGCCGGGAATATCGGAAAAAGTTTAGCAAGGCAAATTGCACATGGCGATGAAAAGCAATGGTATGTTCTGGAGCTGAGTAGCTTTCAGTTAGATGGAATGTATGAGTTTAAGGCTGACATTGCGGTTTTAATGAATATTACTCCTGATCATATGGATAGGTATGATTATGAGATGCAGAATTATATCCATTCAAAATTCAGAGTAATACAAAACCAAACAGAAGAAGATTATTTCATTTATTGTATAGATGATCAGAATATATTAAAGGAATTGACTCAAAGAGAAATTAAGGCTCATCAATTACCTTTTTCAAATTTTAATGAAGTTAGTGAAGGAGCCTTTTATCAGGAACACCAAATCCATTTTAAAGTAAAGGAGGATATTATGAGTGTATTCACAGAGCAATTAACAATTCAGGGACAGCACAATCGGTATAATACTATGGCTGCAGGAATAGTCGCTCGGATATTTCAACTAAGAAAACCTTCCATTCGTGAATGTTTGTTGAGTTTTAAAGGCGTTGAACATCGTTTAGAGCGTGTGTTGTCAGTTAGGGGAATGGAGTTTATTAATGACTCAAAAGCTACTAATGTAAATTCAACATGGTATGCCCTTGAAAGTATGAAATCAGATGTGATTTGGATCGCTGGAGGTGTTGATAAGGGAAATGACTATTCGGAATTAAAGGAATTAGCTGCCCAAAAGGTCAAAGCATTGATTTGTTTAGGAACAGATAATCAAAAGTTACTTCAGAGTTTCAAAGGGATAATTCCAACGATTGTGGAATCAAGATCTATGCAAGAAGCCGTTAAGTCTGCCTACTTTTTAGGGGATAAAGGTGATTGTGTACTGTTATCTCCCGCTTGCGCCAGTTTTGATTTGTTCGAAAATTACGAACAAAGAGGGCGTATGTTTAAAGAGTGTGTTAGAAATCTTTAATAAGATAGGATGGGGTTAAAAGCTACACTTCAAAAGTATTTTAAAGGAGATCCCATTTTGTGGGGGGTGATCGCCGTATTGGCTGCTATCTCATTACTGGCAGTCTATAGTTCAACCGGTTCGCTTGCCTACAAGTATCAGGGAGGAAATACCTACTATTATATGTTTAAGCACTTTGTGTTTTTAATGGTAGGTATAGGTTTGATATGGGGTATTCATCAAATAGACTATCGTGTATTTGCGAAATATGCTACCTTGCTTTTGTGGGTGTCAATAGTATTATTATTTATCACCTTGATAACAGGAATGAGTCTGAATCAGGCTTCACGTTGGTTAACGGTACCGGGAATAGGTTTGTCTTTTCAGCCTTCCGAATTGGCTAAGTTGGCTTTGATCATTTATATCGCCCGTACTTTGGCGCGTAATCAGGATGCTGACTATGGTGCACGAGAAGCTTTTCGACCCATAATGGTTTATGTAGGTCTGGTTTGTGCTTTAATCTTTACGGAAGATTTTTCTACAGCCTTTTTAATTGGGTTTATATCATTTTTATTAATGTTCATTGGAAGAGTGCCGTTTAGATATTTGTTTGGTACAGTTAGCATTGTCGTTTTATTAGTTTCGGTAATGTTTTTTGCTTCGCCATATTTGCCTTTTTTGCATCGTGCAGAAACATGGAAAGCAAGGATTGAAAGATTTTTAAATGATGATGATTCAGATTCGGATGGAAGCTATCAGTCCCGTCAGGCACAAATGGCTGTTGCTACCGGTGGATTATTTGGAAAAGGGCCCGGGAATAGTAAGCAACGTAATTTTTTACCTCATCCTTACAGTGATTTTATTTTTGCCATTATTGTTGAGGAATGGGGGGCTATTGGTGCCATACTGATGATTATGTGTTATGTAGTTTTCCTATTTAGAGCCGGAGTAATTGTGCGTGGAAGTACCAGAACATTTCCTGCATTTCTGGCGATAGGTTTGGCATACCTATTAGTTTTTCAGGGGTTTTTTAATATGGGTGTGGCTGTAGGAATTTTTCCCGTTACCGGTCAGCCTTTACCTTTGGTAAGTATGGGTGGAACATCAGTGTTATTTAGTTGTGTGGCATTAGGTGCCATCTTAAGTGTTAGTAGAAATAATATGGAAGAAGCACAGCGGTTAAAAGAAGAATCACAAAAAGCATCAGTATCATAGAGGGCGTAGACTAAAAATGCAGTGGCATTGGCGAATCATGCTAATCAGTCAAATGCATTGACACTTGGATCCTGATACTATTAAATAAGTATATGAATTTATCATGATAAAAGTATAGAAAATGCAAGATTAGGTTCAAAAACGCAGTTACTTTTAAAAGTTCTGGGAATCAGTCATAATGCTTGATACTAAAATCTTGATACTAATTATAAAACAGATGAAAGTAATCATTAGTGGAGGTGGAACAGGAGGTCATATATTTCCGGCAATTTCGATTGCAAATGCCTTGAAGCAACGAGATGATAAAATTGATATTTTATTTGTGGGTGCGGAAGGGAAAATGGAGATGGAAAAGGTTCCGGCTGCAGGGTATAAAATTGTAGGTTTGCCGGTAGCCGGTTTTCAGCGTAGATTAACTTTTAAAAATGTTACTTTCTTTTTTAAATTAGCAGCGAGCATGTCAAAGGCACGGCAAATCGTAAAGGATTTCAGGCCTGATGTGGTGGTTGGTGTTGGTGGATATGCAAGTGGTCCTTTGCTTAGGGTCGCAAGTAAAAAAAATATTCCATCTTTAATTCAGGAGCAGAATTCTTTTCCGGGTGTAACAAATCGGATTTTGTCGAAGAAAGTAACAAAAATATGTGTTGCTTACCCTGAAATGCAACGCTTTTTTCCTTCTGAAAAAATTATTTTAACAGGTAATCCAGTTAGGCAAAATCTATTGTCATCTATGAAACGGGAAGATGCTGCCGGATATTTCGGTCTGAATCCCGATAAAAAAGTAGTATTTGTGACTGGAGGTAGTTTAGGTGCCGGAACTATTAATAAAGGATTGTTGATTGGATATCAGAGGCTTCTGGATAATGGAGTTCAGTTGATTTGGCAAACAGGAAAGTATTATTACGATAATATTAAAAGTGAAGTGGTTGAAAATGATCACATGAAAATAATGGCCTTTGTGGATAAAATGGATGCTGCATTTTCATTGGCGGATATTGTTGTGTCAAGAGCCGGAGCTTCTTCAATATCAGAAATTGCTTTATTGAATAAAGCAGCCATATTTATACCATCTCCTAATGTGTCAGAGGATCATCAAACCAAAAATGCCATGGCTTTAGTTAAAGAGAATGCAGCCTTAATGGTGAAGGATAATGAAGTAGAAGCAAGGTTAGTGGATGAAATATTGAGGGTTATTGAGGATGTATCATTAGTGAATGAGTTAAAGAATAATGTCCGGAAATTTGCTAAGCCCGATGCTTCCAATCATATTGTTGATGAATTATTGAAAATTGTATAAATGGATTTCACAAAGATAAAAAGTGTTTATTTTATTGGAATAGGGGGTATTGGTATGAGTGCTCTGGCTCGTTACTTTAAATCAAATGGATTTAATGTGGCCGGATACGATCGTACACCTACAATCCTGACAAAGGAATTAGAGGAAGAGGGGATTGATATTCATTTTGAAGACAATATAAATGCCGTGGGTAATGCTTATTGTGTTTCAATGGAAACATTAGTTATATATACTCCTGCAATACCTGAAGATCATTCAGAGCTCAATTATTTTATTAATAATGGCTTTGCGATTAAGAAGCGTTCGGAGGTTTTAGGGTTGCTGACAAGAGAGCGTAAAGGAATTTGCGTGGCAGGGACTCATGGAAAAACTACAATTTCAACTATGGTTTCTCATTTGTTGAAGCAGTCAAAAGTGGATTGTAGCGCTTTTTTGGGTGGAGTTTCTCAGAATTACAAAACGAATTTGCTATTATCCTCAGATTCAGATTATGTGGTTTTGGAAGCTGATGAGTTTGATCGTTCCTTTCTGCAGTTAACCCCTTATTTGGCCTTGATTTCATCGGCTGATGCAGATCATCTCGACATTTATGGAGATGATAGTGCTGTGAAGGATTCTTTTAAAGAGTTTGCCGGTTTGGTAAAGTCGGGAGGAATACTTCTTACTAAAAAAGAAATTGAATTAGTGTTTGATGAAAATCAGAATATAAAACATTATTCATATTCAGTTGATGATAGTTCGGCTGATTTTTATGCTGAAAATTTAAGACTGATTAACGGACTTTATATGTACGATTTACATACTCCACAGGGCATATGTAAAGATGTAAAATTGGGTGTTCCGGCTTTGGTAAATGTGGAGAATTCAGTGGGTGCTTGTGCAGCTGCTATTTTGGTTGGTGTTGAATATGATGAAATAAAGAAATCATTACCTCAATTTACAGGCATTAGAAGACGGTTTGATTACCGTATCAAAACAGATGGTTTGGTAATAATTGACGATTATGCACATCATCCTGAAGAAATTAAAGCAACAATAAACTCAGTAAAGGCATTGTATCCGGATAAGAAAATTACAGGAGTATTTCAACCGCACTTATATTCGCGAACAAATGACTTTTATGAAGAATTTGCATCAGCTTTGAGTAAGCTGGATGAGTTAATCATGTTGGATATTTATCCGGCCAGAGAATTGCCAATCGAAGGGGTTGATTCCAATTTGATTCTTAATAAGGTTGATATTGAACAGAAGATGTTATCAGCCAAGTCAGAATTGTTCCGGAATATAGAACAGCTAAATCCTGAAGTCTTGCTGATGATGGGTGCCGGTGATATTGATAAGGAAATTGATAAAGTGGTCTTGAAATTTCAAGAAAAACTTAATTTATAGACAAGATTTACAAATGTTGGAAGGTTATTTTGTTAAAACGTTAATAAATATTTGGTAAATGTTTATAAATAAGGGGTTAATGGTTTTAGATAGTTTCTTAATAGAATTATATTTAAAGTGTTTATTATAACCTTTTCAAAAAGGAAAATGAAAAAGGTAAAGTCAATCATACAGTGGGTTTTGGTATTAGCATACTTTCCTGTCGTTTTAGCCTTTGTTGCTAAGGGGAGAAGTGATGTTGTGTGTTCTGATTTGGAAATAGTAATTAAGGATAGTGTGAATGCACAATTTGTTACATCAGATCAGGTAAAAACCTTTTTATTAAACAAATACCCTAAATTATTAGGCAGTCCTGTTAGCGATATAAATTGTGAAGAGATTGAAGTTTTTTTTAATAAGCATGAAGCAATTAATAAATGTGAAGCGTATTCTACCATTGGTGGATGTTTAAATATACATATTGAGCAACGTAAACCGTTGTTAAGAGTATTTTCGGGATATCAATCTTTTTATATTGATGAAGCTGGAAATAAAATGCCTTTGTTTGAACAATTTGCAGCTCATGTGTTAATTCTTAGTGGACATGTAAATAAACTGGATAGTCTTAATCAAATTATTGAATTTGCAAGGTTTATAACAGATGATCCTTTCTGGAATTCACAGATTGAGCAAATATATGTGGAGAATAATGGAGAGTTTTCTTTGGCTCCCCGTGTAGGTGACCAAATAATAATGTTGGGTTCACTACAGAATTATTCTGAAAAAATGAGGAATTTACATGCTTTGTATACCAATGGCTTACATCCTCGTGAATGGAATAATTACAAAGAGATTAATTTAAAATATGAAGGTCAAATAATTTGTACAAAAAAATAAAGTGATGAACAATCATTCCAATCTTATTGCTGCTATCGACATAGGAACCACCAAAATTGTTGCTGTTGTTGGACAAAAGGATGACAATGGAAAATTGCAGGTGGTTGGGATTGAGAAAGTTCCGTCAACCGGAGTGAAACGTGGTGTCGTATTAAATATAGAAGAAACCGTAACTGCTATTAAAGATGTGGTGTTTAATCTCGAATCAAAATACGGGGTTAAACTGCTTGATGTATATGTGGGTATTGCCGGACAGCATATCAAAAGTCTTCAAAACAGAGGCTATCGTTACATTGAAACAAACCATGAAATTACGCAATTTGATGTAGATCATCTTTTTAAGGATAATTACAAAATTCCTTTAGAAGCTGGAGAAAATATTTTGCACGTTTTTCCTCAGGATTATGTGGTAGACAATGAAGCGGGTGTTAAAAATCCTATCGGAATGTCCGGGAGAAGACTGGAAGGAAACTATCATATTGTACTTGGTAGAATAGCATCTGTTAACAATATTGAGAAGTGTATTAATAGGGTAGGTTTAAAACTTAACCATTTGATATTAGAGCCAATGGCATCTGCGCGTGCTGTTTTAACCGATGAGGAAAAGGAAGCTGGTGTTGTTTTGGTTGATATAGGTGGAGGTACTACTGATGTTGCCATTTTTTACGATAATTTAATTCAGCATACAGCTGTTATTCCATTGGGTGGTAATGTAGTAACTTCAGATGTTAAAGAAGGGTGTGCTGTATTGTACAAGCAGGCTGAAGCGCTAAAAACTCAGTTTGGTTCAGCTCTGGGAGATCTGGAACGAGAAGATATGGTGGTTACTATTCCAGGCATTGAAGGTTGGGAACCTAAAGAGATTTCGTTTAGGTCACTTTCATACATTATTCAGGCGCGTATGGAGGAAATTGTTGATTACGTAGTGTATCAGATTGAGTCTTCTGAAATGTATGATAAATTAGGTGCAGGAATCGTAATAACAGGGGGAGGTGCATTGCTTAAAAATCTACCTCAATTAATAAAATACCGAACAGGATTAGAGGTGCGTCTTGGGTTGCCTGATAAGTATATTGATTCAGATAAAAATGGAGACACGCAAAAACCGATGTACTCAACAAGCATTGGTTTGTTATTGAGCGCATTGGATAATCCGGTGAAAAAAGTAGTGGAGCAGGAGTTATTTCCTGATGAGATTGAAGAAGAGAATGATCGTCCACGAAAGGTTTCTTCTCCCAGAAAAGAAAAGAAGAAAAAAGAAAAGACAGAATATACCGGTGATTTATTTGGAAACCTAAAGAAAACATTTGCAGGAATATTTGATGAGAAGGATGTTGAGATGTAAGCAGCATTTCTTTTTATAAACATTAAAATATAGTGAAATGAGTGAGGACTTGATGAATTTTGATATACCTCAAAACCAAAATTGCATTATAAAGGTTATTGGAGTTGGAGGAGGCGGAAGTAATGCAGTAAATCACATGTTCAGCCAGGGAATAAAGGATGTAAACTTTATGGTTTGCAATACGGATGCTCAGGCTTTGGAGAACAGTCCTGTTCCAATAAAAATACAGCTTGGAGAGTCCTTAACGGAAGGCCGGGGAGCGGGCAATAAGCCTGAAAAAGGAAAGCAAGCGGCTATTGAGAATATTTCTGATATTGAAAATGTACTTAAGGATAATACCAGAATGGTATTTATTACTGCAGGTATGGGTGGTGGTACCGGTACGGGTGCAGCACCAATAATTGCAAAAGCAGCCCGTGAAATGGGCGTACTTACTGTAGGTATCGTAACAATTCCATTTAAATTTGAGGGTAAAGTTCGTATTAATCAGGCTCTGGACGGGATTGCAGAAATGGAAAAAAATGTAGATTCCTTGCTGGTTATTAATAATGAAAAGCTGCGGGATATGTATGGTGATTTAAAATTGTCCAATGCCTTCTCAAAAGCAGATGATGTACTTTCTACTGCCGCAAAAGGTATTGCTGAAATAATTACTGTTCATGGATATATAAACGTGGATTTTGCAGATGTTGAAACAGTAATGAAGAATAGTGGAGTGGCAATAATGGGTAGTTCATCAGCGTCAGGTGAAAATAGAGCAATTTTAGCGATACAACAAGCTCTGGAATCACCACTTCTTAATAGCAATGATATTAGAGGAGCACAAAATATATTACTTAATATTACTTCGGGAATTGATGAAATTACAATGGATGAAGTAGGTGAAGTGACAGATTTTGTTCAGGATACTGTAGGATCAAGTGCATCTATCATTTGGGGAACCGGCACTGAGCCCGATCTGAACGATCAGGTAAATGTAACTATTATTGCAACGGGTTTTAATACAAAGAATATTGCTGAGTTTTCACAACGGAATGAACCTAAGGTACAACGATTCTCTTTGGATGGAGAATTAGAATCGGAAGAACAACCAATGGAGCTTATAGATGAAGATCCTATTGATTTGGATATTGATGATTCCCCGGAAAATGAAAGTCGGGTTGTTGATTTTGATGAGATTGAGAAAGCAAAAGAAGAGAGAATCAACCTGTTTTATAAATCAGTATCAACAAAAAATAAGGTGGAAGATACTGAAGGATCTGCGGCTAACCAATATCAAAGAAATACAGTCACTGCAGGTATTGGTGAAAGGTTTAGTATTTCAACTGAAGATATGGAGGATGACCGATTTATAGAACGTTTGGAGAGTATCCCGGCGTATAAGCGAAAAAAGGTTAAGGTAAATGCTCAACAGGAGGCTGAGCCGGACTATAAGGTTTCAAGATTTACAATCTCAGAAGGCAAGGATGGCAAGACTAAGATAGTGCGCGATAATCCATATTTGCATGATAACGTTGATTAAAATTTAATTAACGGTTTATCATTAAAAACAAAATGAGTATAGGATAGTACCAATTATTTAGGTAGTACAGAACAAAATAAATTGAATTTATAATGAGTTTAACAGAACAGATTACTCAGGAGATTAAAGTGGCCATGAAAGCCAAAGATAAAGTTGCTTTAGAAGCACTAAGAGGTATTAAAAAGGAATTAATTGAAGCAAATACGGCTAAAGGTGCAGCTGATGAAGTTGGAGAGGATGAAGGGTTGAAAATATTACAGAAAATGGTTAAGCAACGTAAAGATGCTGCGAGTATTTTTAAAGAGCAAGGACGACAGGATCTTGTTGATAAGGAAATGGCAGAAATTGAAGTGATCTCAAAGTTTTTACCTGAGCAAATTACAGGTGAGGAATTGGAGAATCTTGTTCAATCCATTGTTGAAAAATCAGGAGCTCAATCTATGAAGGAAATGGGTAAAGTGATGGGCATGGCTTCTAAAGAATTGGGTGGAAAAGCAGATGGTAAGGAAATTGCTGATCTGGTAAAGAAGATATTAAGTGCATAAGAATTTTAATTTATTTTCAGTTAGCACAGGAGCGGTTATTTATAACCGCCTTTTTTTTGTTAAAAAAATCACTTTTTATTTACCAATGGCATTTTAAAGAGGTTTTAAATAATGCCAGTTAAATATTTAAATACTCAGGTATAATGCAGGGCTAAATTCAAGCTACTTTAGGAACGAAGTGAACTAGAAGTAGTATTTTGAATTTTAATAGGTATAAATATATCATCGTATAGATTAGCTGCCAGTTGTTATTTTATGTATTTATTTAAAAGGGAAGAGCTTGACTGAGTTCAATATGAAATTTTGAAGCATAGTGAGCAATGGTGATAAAATTTAGAGAAGTAGATCGGTCATTTAATGAGAAAGTATTAATTCCCAAATGTTTATAAGCAGTCAGAGCCGTTAATGTTATGTCGAACTGAAGTTATTAAATGAAAAAGGCTGTCCCATTTGGACAGCCTTTAAATATTGTGTTCAAGAATTTATTCCTTAAAAATACTTAGCTCTGTTATCGATAATCTCAGCATTTTCACGAATTGAATTCTTTAATTGATAATCAATCTTATAATTATTTGCCTGGTTTAATTGTGCTTTTATAGCTTCAATATTATTAGCCTCAGCAACTTTTTCTGAAGTTAATTTTACAACAAAAACATACCTGTTTCCCTTTACAGGATCTGATATTTCCCCCACTTTAGAAACACTGGCTAATCCAACTAATGCTGGTTCAGCACCAACTCCCGGAACTTGGTATGAACCAAAATTAATGTTTGTTGCAGATTGAACCTTGCTTTCCATCTTTTGTGCAAGTGAAGTTAAGCTTTGACTAGAAGCTTTGTTATCATTAAATTGCTTCATGATAATTTCGGCTTTTTTGTCTTTGGCAACAATCGCTTTAATAGCATCATGAACTTCTTTGCTATCTACATCCTGATAACCTTCTTCTTTAATTTTTGTTACAACAGCAATTACAAATTGATTTCCAAATTCGTAAATTGTTGGAGACATATCATTAACATCAGCTTCAAATGCCCATTGAACTAATCTTCTTGAATTCTCTAATCCTGTAACATTTCTGTCATTTTCTTTTAATGTTGCAAATCTAGGAGTAAGCTTTTCTTCTTTAATAGCTTCCTTAAATTTATCAGCTGTAGGATTGTTTGCAGCAAATTTGTTTGCTTCAGAATATATCTGTTGATAAGTCTTTGAACTATACTTGATTTTTCGAGCTAAAGTTGCAATGTTGTATTTGGTTGTTAATTTACCCAAATCCTGAATGTTAATAATGTGAATTCCATATTGCGTTTGAACTTTAATAACATCACCTTTCTTTCCATTAAAACAAGCGTCGCTAAATGGCTTCACCATTGCACCTTCTTTAAACCAATTAAGGTCACCCCCGTTAACTGATGATCCTGTATCTTTAGAATGTTTTCGTGCTAATTCCGCAAAATCAGCGCCATTATTAATTAAATTAATTAAGCTGTCAGCAATTGCATTTCCTACAGTTGGGTTTTGTTCCTGAATTAATATGTGTCTGGCACGAACCGAGTCAGGCATTTCTTTAATGCTTACTACTCTGCTTAACTTATAAGTTTCATCTTCCAGATAAGGACCATAAACATCACCTTCTTTCGCATTTTCAATAAAATCTTTTAATGAAATTCGCACTTCTTCTTTTTTTAAGTTTTTATCCTCATATGGAAGGTCGGAATTCATGGTAACAAATTGCGGAGCATTCGTTTCTGGTTTAGAGAACTCTGCTTTTGTTTCTGTAATCCATTTTTCAGCCATTTCTTTGTCTTCGGCTGAAGGATTAACAACATAGCTTACATATTGAATGCTACGCTCAGCATCTTGTTTATAATCGTCTTTGTGTTTGTTGAAGTAACTTTCAATTTCACTGTCGGATACTTGAATGGTAGTGTCGTTGATGGTCTTATAGTCAACAGCTATAAAGTCAAAATCAACAGTTCTTTGCTTAGCTTGCGCTTCCGCTTTTGCCTGACTGTTGGTTACGTATAAACCTTTTTTGAAAAGAGTGGTGTACTTTGTAGATAACTTTTCTTTAACCAGCATCTTTTGAAGATAATTCCAATAGAAATTAGCATTAGCATCAGATTTTCTGTTTCTTAAAAAGTTAATTACTGCCGCCTGATCAAAACTTCCTGTATTTGGGTCGGTAAACATTTGACGAATAGCAGGGTGGGCATTTTTACCTGTAACCATATCCAAAATTTCTTCTGTAGTTACATTTATACCTGTGTTTTCGTACTTTTCACCCATTAGTATATTTTGTACTAATAATTCCCAAGCTTGATTTTGTATCTGGAATTGAGTATTTTCATCAAGAGAAGTTTGTCCGGATCTTAATTTATTAAAATCTTCAGCTTGATTTATCTCATTTCTATAGGCAGCAAGTGAAATTTCTGTATCATCTACTTCTCCTACTTCTATGCTGCCGGGATTCCCTCCTCCTTTATTAGTAAAAAAATCTGTTAGTATGAAAGCAAATAAAGCGAACCCAATAAATACAGCTACCAGGATTCCACCTTTCTTTCTAATTCTCTCTAATGTTGCCATTCTGTTATTTGTTAATTTAAATTCTTCAAAAAATCAGGATACGAATATACAAAAAAATGGAAAATACGATGAGTGGATACTAGTGGAATAATCAAAATCATTAAAAAAAAGAACCTTTAGCAATGTAGAGGCTTAAAATTACCCGATTTTTTAAATCAAATGTGATATTAATACACAGTAATACAGTTTGATAGGTGATGTGTTCGTTTTTTATTTGGTGATTGCCCTGTAATTTTGAAATATTATAAATAGTGAAGTGGTTTGTATATAGATAGTACCTGTCCATAAAGTCGGGTGTTTGAACTATAAAGTTAATTACAAGGTGTGTAAAAAATTCAAACCGCAGTATAACTAGTGTATATGAGGTTTTGGATTTTGAGCAACCACGCAGTAGTTGGACTTTATAAACGAACACTAGACTTTATGGACAGGTATTCATATTAATACTATGATAATTAGGTTTATTCGTATAGAGTAGAAGGTGTAAAGACTGCTCTTTTGTTAATACTGATTAGTAACGTGTACATTGATTAATTCAATTCGGTTATCTGAAGCTACCTGAATTTTAAAAGTGAAATTTTCTATAGTAATCTCTTCGCCGTTTTTTGGTATTGATTCGTTATGGAATAAAATGAAACCGGCCAGTGTTTCATAGTTTTCAGACTGTTTAATGTCCAGATTGAATTTTTCATTAATGAAATCAATTTCCATTCTCCCGGAGAAAATATATTCATTTTCAGAAATTTGTTTATAAATTAAATCAGAAACGTCATGTTCATCATCAATTTCTCCAAATATTTCCTCAAGTATATCTTCCATGGTAACAATTCCTGCAGTTCCTCCGAATTCATCAACAACAAGGGCAATGCTTCTATGTTCCTGAATAAATATCTCAAGTAATTTATTTGCAGTCATTGTTTCCGGAACAATTGAAAGTGGATTTATGGCATTTTTAAGCTGTTTGGGTTTTTTAAATAATTCAGATACATGGACATACCCAATAATATGATCAATAGATTTCTTGTACACTAAAATTTTGGAATGTCCGGTTTCAATAAATCGTCGTTGAAGTACATCTAATGTTTCGTGTATTTCAATGGCTGATATCTCTGTTCTGGGAATAATACATTCTCTGATTTTTATCTTTGAGAAATCCAGTACGTTTTTCAGAAGTTTAACTTCCTTTGCAACATCATCATCTGTTTCAAGCTTTTCGTGATGTTGAGTTATTAAATTATCCAGATCCACTCTTCCCAGTACTATTTTCTTTGAGTTGGTTTCTTTTACAGTCCTGAATATCTTCCGCATTAAAAAATTTGAAAATCGTACAGTCAGGATGGAGATAGGGTAAAAAATGGTATAAAAGAATAATAATGGAACCGCGGTTAAGTTTAGTACTAAAATGGGGTTTATCCGGAATAATATTTTGGGTAAAAATTCTGCAGTTACAAGTATGAGTAAGGTAGAAAAAGTTGTTTGAATAAATACAATGGCTGTTGGAGATGTTATGTATGTGGATATAAATGGTTCGAGTAACTGCCCCATTTGCAAACCATAAACAACCAGTGCAATATTATTACCAACCAATAGTGTAGATATAAATAATCCGGCATTGTCAATAAAAATGTCTATTATTTTACCTATTCTAGGATACTTATTTTTGTTAAGTTCAATCAGGAGCTTATTCGAGGAGATAAACGCCATCTCACATCCTGAGAAAAATGCGGAGAATATAAGAGCAGTAAGAATGATGGTTATTTGATTCATGTATTGTACAATCCGATTTAGATATCGAAATTAATAAATATTGGTAATATTTAAAATGTTATGTGGTATTTACATTTCTTCATCCACACCAAGAGTGGCAGTGACGTTTTTTATGTTATACCATTTAAGATCTTGTCCGGCATCCAATCCATAACCTGTAATAATTTCATCTTCGCGTGTTATCTTAACAAACTTTTCTGTGTAAATTTTTCCTTCGTTTTCATCCCAATATAGTTGTTCAGTATTAAAAATAACACCATCTTCATTAATGGCTTCTACATTGGTTCTTAAATCCCACAACTTATCCTTTGTGTAATTTATTGCATATTTACACTTTATTTCTGATTTAATAACACCTGCCGTGTCGTAGGTAATAATGTGTCCTCCCTTTGGAAATTCCCGGTATGGTTCTTCTCTTTTATCAAAAATCATTAGTGATGGAGTAATGATATGATATTTCACTCTTCCAGAATCACTGATAAATGTTTCGTAATCAACGACCTCCAGTGAAGGTATGTTTTGATCTTCAACAATAGCTTTTATTTCCTCCGGTTTATTAGAGGTACAGGAAGTAAAAACTAAAACTGCAAGTAACCAAAAGCTACCTGCAGTTTTAATTGTTTTATAAAAATAGTTAGCATTCATCTGCTATTATTTTGCTCTGATTGTAGTATTAACGCCAATCCATCCACCTACAGGATAAGTATCACCTACTTTAAGGTTACGGAAGAAGATATCTTCTGTTCCCGGAAAGTGTTGTGAATATATTCCAATTAACTCATTGGCTTTTGATGTAACTCCTGCGTCAATTTTTTTAGCTTTTACAAATTGATCAACTGCTGCCCAATATGCAGTTTTATGTTCGAATTCATCTTTTCCAAATGTTGTGGCTGAGGTTGCATAAAGGTTTCCTATTAATATATATGGATCTCCCCAGTCAGGACGTAATTCAATAGCTTTTCTGGCATTTGATCTGGCATCCGCAAGTTTTCCCTGGTTAAATTGAATTAACCCAAGCTGGTAATAAAAAGTTCCTTTTTGATCAGCTTCTTCTTCAAGAGAAATGGCTTCGTTATAATATTCTACTGATTTTTCTAAGTCTTTTGACTTTAAATACATACGAGCTAATCCATATGCTGAAGATGATGAAGGTTCAATTTTATGCAGGTTTTCCGAAATATCGTACAATAATTGAGCATCCTCACAATTAGCGCGGGCTAATAATTTGTTTACTAATTTCAGCCAATCTAAATTGTCTTTGTTTTCTGATAATTGAGGAGTGAAAATTTTCTCAATGGTTTCACAATCAGCTGCGCCACTTGTTGCAAAAAGCTTTTCAACATTGTCTTTTACATCTTTAAGCATTTCTATGTCCTTGGCTTTCTTTTCCAGTTCTATTTGTTTAGCCAGAATATCATTTACAGTAATGTAATTTTTAACAACTTCTTCAGCATCTGTCTGACCATCTTTATACATGGCAACCGTGTTTGTCATAAAAGTTGCTAAAACAGCAGGCTCACTGTTGGTTTTTCTTGTGGATATAGATTTGTTAAACCACTCTTGAGCTTGTTCCCTGGCTTCAGGTTCTGTCTTTTTATAATTAAGAAGTTTTACAGCTTTACGTCCAAGTATATAGTCTTCACCGTATTTTCTACTGTTACCCATGTATTTGATTCTTTGATCATATACACCCATTAGTTGCTGAAAAAGTTCCTCTTTTTTTGCGTCGTCTTTTTCCTTACTAATTCTCCAATCCATAATTCTAACTCCATAAGTATAAATCTTAGAGTTGGCTAATGGACATTCGTTAAAACAGATTTCCCAAGATGGTACAGCATCTGCATAACTTTTTTGTTTTACGTATTCTACAAATAAAGACAGATTTTTTAGGCAGCGAATACTATCTTCGCCATGTCCGTATTTTGAACCATCTTCAATACCCTTTTGACTAAAAGCCTGAGCTCCCAAAAGTGTAATCATTCCTGTAATTAAAATTTTTGTAAAAAATCTTGGCATGATGTCTATAAGTTTAATGTATTTGTTAATCAAGTATTTATTTTGTCGTGTGTTATGTATTTCGCCGACAATAATTACTACTAGCACTCCAAAAGTTATGCCATTAATTATTGTTATGGTTTAACTTCACAAAACAGCTTTATGTACTAGTGGAATAAAAATAACTTTTATGATAGAAAAATTACGTCTTCAATATTCTATTGAGAGTGTTAATCAATTTATATTAAGCGTTATATTCTAGTATGTTATTTAGTCCAGTTAGTACCAGATTTGAGTTTACAAAGATGCGATTTTTTAATTTTTTGGCAAAAAAATCTGCGTCCCCACCTGTTAGAATAGTTTTTGTGTTGATATTCAGGTTAGTAAAGTGGTTTATGTAAGATTCGATTTCAAATATTACCCCGTTTTGAACTCCTGAGCATATCGCCTGTTTTGTATTTAACCCCATAAAATTAGAAGAAGTATCAATTTTTAATAGAGGAAGTAGTTTCGTGTTTTGGTGTAGAGAATTAAATCTGGTTTGAATTCCTGGAGAGATATTTCCTCCCGTGAAACAATTATTTTCATCCAGTAAATCAATAGTAATCGCTGTTCCCGCATCAATAACTAATTTAGGGCATCCTTCATACAAGGTTGAAGCTCCAACAAGTGCTGCAATTCTATCCTTACCTAAAGATTCAGGAGTTTCATAGTTATTTTTAACAGGTAGTGGCGTATTTCCATTGAGGATTAAAATTTGACTAATCTTATCAAGTCCGGTTTTTTTTATAAAGCTGTTGGTTTCCTGGTAATTTTCTTTGACAGAAGAAACAATTACTTTATCAATATTATTTAAGTAATTGTCTTTCTTCAATTGAATTTCATCAAGTATTTTACATGAATTAAAATGAATCATCTTACCCTTATCAAAAACACCTAGCTTTGTAAATGTATTTCCCTCATCAATCACTAAATTCACGTAAGTTTTATTTTAAAATTTAATATTAAGCATCTCATTGTATTAATTAATAATTTAAGATTGCAGTTATCAAGATATTATATTGTTAGATAAACTCAGTATAGAGTCAATTTAATTACAAAAGTAACAATTAATTGGATGCAAAATTAGGTTTAAGCCAATTCCATTATGAGAAGAATATTTATTGTAGAAGATGAT
Organism: Marinilabiliaceae bacterium; assembly: GCA_050296935.1. Lineage (GTDB taxonomy): Bacteria > Bacteroidota > Bacteroidia > Bacteroidales > Marinilabiliaceae > Saccharicrinis. The sequence continues at coordinate 34,311 of JBNKRV010000049.1, forward strand.
CGATTTATCACCGCTATTTTTATTATGTTCTTGCGCGATCTTGGGCATGAGCTGGTTGGTAGAACTTCTTCGGGTCAGGAGGCAATAGCCTTATGTAAAGATTTGAAGCCTGATGTGGTTTTAATGGATATTCATTTAGACGGGGATTTAGATGGAATTCAAACGGCAGAAATGCTAAAGCGCGAAATAGAAGTGCCAATTATTTATATTTCAAGCGATACTTCCTCGCAAGTTATCAAAAGGGCTATTGTTTCTAATTCATATGGTTATTTAGTTAAACCTATTAATAAGAAAGAGCTGGGTATTAGTATTGATTTAGCTTTTTATAAGCATAAAGTTGATATTGAGCAGAAACAGAGGGAGCAGAGTTATCGTGAGTTTATCTCAAATTCACCATTACCCATTGTAGTTGTTCGAGACGGAAAATTGATGTATTTAAATACTTTGGGTCTTGATGTATTTAAAACGCATTATATTGAAGATGTGTTGGGATCTCCAATTCAGAATTATGTGCATGAAGATAGTGTGGAGCAATTTTGTAGTGTAATAGAGGAATCCATTAATGATAACAAGAGGTTGAAACCTTTTTTAGCTAAAATGAAGACGGTTCATGGAGATTTGTATTGGGCGGAGATTACCGGATCAATAGTGAATTTCAACAATCAAAAATCAATTCAGTTAATTTTACAGGATATTTCGGAAGAGAAATTTAATGAAATTAAAATCAAGGCTTATGAAAAGGCTCTTTTCGATGCTAATAAGTTTAGTGTTGTTTTGAATAATAAATTTGAAGTAATACGGTATAATAATCATGCTGAAGAATATATCAGAGAGTATACAGAAGAGACTCTCTACTTTCAAAATATGATTTCAGAAGGCAATAAATGGTTTGATGAATTAATATCAAATCCATCACCTTCAACGGATAAAGAAAGTGTGAATGTCGAATTTAAAAATGGACGTTCACTGCATTGTTCCATTTATATTATTTATTCCATATCAGGGGTTATCGGGGAAATCTTAATAAAAGAGAATTGTGACTAATTCTGTTTGTTAAATATATTTAGATGTATGTCAGTTATTAAATCTTTTATTGCGGTTATATCTGATATATGCGGAAAAACCATACTTAATTTATTCCCTTTTTCTTTCATTTTTACATTTTTTGATTTTGTTTGAAGAAAACTTAAAATGCCTGTAAATACTGCCGATTGATAATAAGGCGATTCCTGGTTTGTAACGAAATAAGCAATAAGTTTTTGGTTTTTGAAAATAATTTTTTCAATACCCAGGTCAATGGCCAGCCACCTGATTTGTACAACAAGAATTAACTCTAAACTTGTTTCAGGTATTTTTCCGAAGCGGTCAGTCAACTCTTCTTTAAATGCTAGTAATTCCTCTTCATTTGAAAGACCGTCGAGCTTTCTGTATAACTGCATTCTTTCAGCAACATTCTCAACGTAGTCATCCGGAAATAGCAACTTGGCATCTGTTTCTATTGTACAGTCTGTTACAAATTGTATGTTTTTATCAGTTGCCTGATTGATTTCATCCTGATATAATTCTTTAAATTCTGTTTCCTTTAATTCAAGTATAGCCTCATTTAAAATTCTATGGTACGTTTCAAATCCGATGTCAGCAATAAATCCACTTTGTTCGCCTCCTAATAGATTTCCTGCTCCACGTATATCTAAATCCTGCATGGAGATATTAAATCCACTTCCCAGATCTGAAAATTCTTCAATTATTTTTAATCTTCTGCGTGCTTCCTGTGTTATTGATGTTAATGGAGGTGCCAAAAGATAACAGAATGCTTTTTTGTTTGATCGACCAACACGGCCTCTTAATTGATGTAATTCACTTAAACCAAAATGATGTGCATTGTTAATAATAATTGTATTGGCATTAGGTATATCCAAGCCTGATTCAATAATTGTTGTGGCAATTAATACATCATAATCACCATTGATAAAGCCAAGCATTATTTTCTCTAAAGTTGGACCATCCATTTGACCATGAGCAACAATCGTTTTAACATTGGGTAAAATACGATTCACCATCGCTTCAATTTCATAAATATTCTGCACCCTGTTATGAATGAAAAAGACCTGACCATTTCTGTCTATTTCATAGGTGATTGCTTCTTTAATAATCTCATCATTAATAGTATGTAACTCCGTTAAAATGGGATGTCTGTTTGGTGGGGGAGTGTTTAGGATAGATAAATCTCTGGCTCCCATCAACGAAAATTGTAAGGTTCTGGGTATTGGTGTTGCTGTTAATGTTAGTGTATCTACATTTATCTTTATTTTTTTAAGTTTTTCTTTGATACTCACACCAAATCGTTGTTCTTCATCAATAATAAGTAAACCCATATCTTTAAACTCAACATCTTTCCCGATTAAACGATGAGTACCAATAATAATATTTAGTTCTCCGGTTTTTAAATTAGTTAAAGCTTGCTTTATTTCTTTGGGTTTGCGAAGTCGGCTAATGTAATCGATGTTGCAAGGGAAATCAACTAGTCTTTCTTTAAAGGTGTTGTAATGTTGCATGGCAAGTATTGTTGTAGGAACTAAAACGGCAACTTGCTTATTGTCAGTCACAGCTTTAAAGGCTGCTCTAATAGCAATTTCAGTTTTTCCAAAACCAACGTCGCCACATACCAACATATCCATTGGTGTCTCTTTTTCCATGGCTTCTTTTACCATGCGTGTTGATTTTTCCTGATCAGGTGTGTCTTCGTAAATAAATGATGCCTCAAGCTCTGTTTGCAGATAACTGTCGGGTGAAAATGAAAATCCGGGTTCTTGCTTTCTTTGAGCATATAAAGCAATTAGCTCGCGGGCAATATCTTTGACTTTTTTCTTTGTTTTGTCTTTGATTTTTTGCCATGCTGCAGTTCCCAGCTTATTGATTCTGGGAGGTTCACTATCTTTACTTTTATATTTGCTTATTCTGTGTAAGGAATGAATGCTAACTAATAGTACATCGTTATCTTTAAAAATGAGACGTATGGCTTCCTGTTGCTTTCCATTTACTTCCGATGTAACTAACCCTCCGAATCTACCTATTCCATGATCAATATGAACAACATAATCACCAGGGTTAAGCCTACTCAGTTCTTTCAGGGAAATGGCTTGTTTAGCAATTCTGGCCTTGTCAGTTCGCAGGCTAAATTTATGATAGCGTTCAAAAATCTGGTGATCAGTATAATAACAGCATTGCATGTCGTGATCAATAAATCCTTCATGCAGGGTTTTATCTATGGGAGTATAGGATACATGACTGTCTTTGTCATCAAATATTGCTTTTAAGCGCTCGTGTTGTTTTGGATTATCAGATAATATATACCTTTCATAACCATTGTCTTCATGAGCATGTAAATCATCTTCAAGTAAATCGAAATTTTTATTGAATGCTGGTTGAGGAATGGTATTAAAAGTAATAAGAACAGGATTATTGAAATTACTTTTCTTGCCAATTTCAATAGTATAGCGGTCGCTAATTTGAGAATGGAAATCCTGATTACTAATAAAAAAATTCAAAAACGGAATAGACTTATCTTCATTAATCTGACTTTGCCGGTGTTTTATTTTTGTATAAGTCTCGCTTATTTTTGAGGTGATAAATGATAGGTCGTAAGCCCATATTCGAGTTTTCGGATTGATAAACTCCAAAAGAGAAATCCGTTCTGAATCTATTTTATTATTGCTTAAGTTTGGGATAATTGCAATCTCGTCCAGTTTATTTATCGAAAGTTGATTTTCAAGGTCAAAGGTCCGGATTGAATCAACATGATCACCAAAAAAATCAATACGAAAAGGATCTTCATTTGCAAAAGAGTAAATATCAATAATACTACCGCGAACCGAATACTGTCCGGGTTCATATACAAAATCAACTCTTTCAAACTTATATTCATTTAATACTTCAATTACAAAGGAAACATCTAACTGTTCTCCATTAAGAATGTTTAGCGTGGAGCTATTTAAATGTTCATTTGTAGGAACTTTCTCAATAACAGCAAGAGGATACGTAACAACTATACCGGTTTTTTTAGCTGATCCCAGATAATTTAAGGCTTCTGTACGTAATATAATGTTTGATGATTCAATATTGCCGTATTCTGGAGAACGTTTATAAGTAGAAGGTAAAAAGAATACCTGATCCTGACCAACCAGTTGAACAAGGTCATTATAAAAATAGGCTGCCTCCTCTTTATCATTTAATATCGCTAAATGTGATAAATTTGAGATGGATGATGCTAAAGCTACACTTTTAAAAGAACCTGTAATTCCAGATGCATAAATATGAAGTTGGTCATCCTCAATGGCACTTTTAAGTTGATTGATTAAAGTGCTATTCCTGTATTTTTCAAGTATTGTTGACTGATTCACGAGCTATTACTTTTGCACAAAAGTAACCATTATAATGGATTTATAAAGTGTATAGTATTTATATGAAATGGAACATCAATGGCTGTATGTAATCACTATAGAGGTTACCAAGAGTGAAATGTCAAACATTGAGATTAATAAACTGATTTCAGGAAAATTTCAGAATTTACCTCCTTAAATATTTGTTTTAAAAATATCTATCATTTCTGGATGAGATTTATTCAACAACAATAACAATTCCCGATCCTTGTATTTTATCTTTTGTTGACGCCTTCCCTCCTTTAAATGGATCTGTACTTAAATATAGCTGAATATAATAAAGACCTTTTTTTGAAAAATTAAATTGTAATGGAGTGTATCCGTCTTCATCAGTTTTTTCCATATCCCAGGGCAGTATTTTGTGATAGAGTTCATTAGTGTAGTCCTTGTACGTAGATCTGGCATTAATGGATCGAATACTCATGGGTGAAGGGAACTTTTCGTAATATGCAAGGCAAATATGTATATGTAAATTATTGTGCGGTTTAACCGAGATGGTTATATCTTCATTTACAGATGCCTTGGATGGAAGCTGTTTAACTTCAATGTATCGATCAATAAATTCTTCGTAATATCGAAATTGATTTTCATGGAGATAAAAACCGATTCCTACAAAATTATGATGTGTGTTAATACAGTTTTGTTTATGTCCGTCATTGGGAGCTTTCTCATTCATGAATGAAAAATGAGCCTTTTTCATGTACTCTGAAATATTCTCAGGTGAATCAGGTAAAGGTTGATCGGATGATATGGCGGATGCATTTTCCATGATATGACTGTAGCCGCCAGCAAAAGCATATCTCATATATGGAGTTTCTCCCTGTGGATTAAAATGCCCCATATAATTTTTAATAGCAGCTTCTTGTGCAATTTTATTAGCGATTCTTGAAGCAAGAATATCAAGTTTTACGGTTTGTTTATGGTGCTTTTTTCTGGAAGAATTTATTAATGCAAGTTGTTTTAATTTAAGAATAAGAGCATCCTTGTCATCTTTATATTTAAGCAACCTGTTTTCATTATTGTTTAGTTGAATGTAATGTGCTAAGTCATTGGCCGATATTTGTACCTGACTCATGCCTAGTTGTGAGCATATAAAAAATACAATGAAGAATACATACTTCTGGGTTCTCTTATGATTATTCAATTGTTTAAAGTCTTGTTTTGAAATCATGCTTAATACTCTTTAAATAATAGTTGAACTTATACCGACACCAACTTAATTGTCAATATGCAATTTCGTATTGTGCTTTTTAAGAAAATCCTGACAAATAATTAATCCAATTCCGGAACCTTCTTTATTTGTTGTTCCTTGAGTTTAAGTATTTTAGACTTGGTACTTCCGGTTATCCCAACTTCAATATCAGTAACGGATATTTCTACTCTTTTATTTGAAAGGAGTTTGGTTTTTATGATGATTTTGCCATTGTGTCTTGTGAAATTAATGGTGTTAAAATAAGATTTCGTAAAATGATTGCTATCATTTCCAAATCACAATAAATGGTAGAGTTTTTGACAATATAATAAGTAAGAATAATGTTTTTTTGATTGGCGATTTCTATAAAAGAATCTTTATTTAGGTTCACCACATCATCAACTTTATGACTATTTAGTGAAAATGACGGGTATTAATTTGAGATTTTGACCAGATTAAAAGGCTTTGAGTAAATTATAGGTTCTTCTAAATTGTGAATAAATCCTTTGAATATCTTTACGTTTGACTTCAAGCATTTTATTTTCATTTTGCAAAAGGATGATAAAATATCCAGGTAAAGTAGAATTTGTATCTGATAGGAATTAAAGTTCTCTATAATTTAGTTTCAGCAAGAAAACTCCATTTTTTTCCCGAAATAATCGGGGCAGGCTGCTACTATTGCTCTCAAAATGATCATTTACGGTAGTAAACTCATATTTTTCGAGCTTCGAAAGCCTCAAAAATGAAGCTTTCTTATCTGCCACTTGAGTTTTCGTGTAAGTACCTATAATTAATGACTAAATACAAAAAACTACTTTTCTGTTATTAAAACAGGCCTGAATTAGAGAGTAAAAGTTTTTTAACCAAAAACCTTTAAAAATTCTTCAACTTTATTAACCATATTCTTCGATCCACAATAAAAAGGTGTTCTTTGGTGTAGGGAAGATGGAATTATTTCCATAATTCTTTGATTTCCATCTGTGGCTTTTCCTCCGGCTTGTTCAATAATGAAAGCTATGGGGTTACATTCATAAAGCAATCGAAGTTTTCCTTTGGGTGCACTTTCTGTAATCGGATAAATAAATATCCCTCCTTTCAATAGGTTGCGATGAACATCTGATACCAATGAACCAATATACCTTGAAGAATAAGGCCTGTTGGTTGCAGGATCCTTATCCTGGCAGTATTTGATGTATTGCTTTACGCCTGCCGGAAATTTTAAATAGTTTCCTTCATTTAGTGAGTATATGTTTCCATCCTCAGGATTTTTCAACAGTCGGTGGGATAAACAAAATTCACCAATGGACGGATCCAGAGTAAATCCATTTATTCCCTGTCCGGTTGTATACACCAACATGGTGGAGGAGCCGTACAGAACATATCCCGCAGCAACTTGTTCGGTGCCAGGTTGAAGAAAATCTTCCATAGTGGCCTGTTCTCCAATTTTTGTTTTGCGTTTATATATTGAGAAAATAGTACCAATGGATACATTTACATCAATATTTGATGAGCCATCTAAAGGATCCATCATAAATACATATTTCCCATTACGAGCAATTTCGTCATCAAATAATATGAAGCTTTCATTCTCTTCAGAAGCAATTGCACAAACCTCACCACAGGAATGTAATGAGTTTATAAAATGATCATTGGCAAAAATGTCCAGCTTTTTTTGCTCTTCTCCTTGTACATTAGTGTTTCCAATGCTGCCTAATATATCAACCAGGCCAGCTTTATTAACTTCTCGATTTACAATTTTTGCAGCTGTGCCTACATGATGCAAAAGGTGTGATAGATCTCCGGTTGCGTTTGGAAATTGAGCCTGATTTTCAAGGATAAATTCATTAAGGGTTGTAACTTCAAACTGTTTCATAAACTTGATATTTATTGTAGATTTTTTAATTATATTAATTGAATTATTGTATTTATGATATGATAATAATCACTCTTGTCTATAGCATTTGCAACTATTTATTATTATAACTTTGGGTTTAGTCTAATCAAAAAAATATTATCTATGGTACACGTTTATAAATTTGGTGGTGCTTCCGTAAAAGATGCATCTGGTGTTCAGAATGTATGTAGTATCATAAAACAATATAATGGAAATTTAGTTGTTGTTATTTCTGCTATGGGTAAAACAACCAATGCTTTGGAGGAGCTTGTTGACGCCTATATAAAGCAGGATTACCCATTGTTAAAAAAGTGTTTTGAAATTGTATATGACAATCATAACCGGATTGTAACTGAATTGTTTGAGGAAGAGCATTCTTTTTTTAACGAATTTGATAAATTAATTAATTCTTTCTGGGAAAGATTGCAAGTTACGCCTTCTGAAAATTATGATTTCAATTATGATCAAATAGTATCGTTTGGGGAAATCTTATCAACAAACATTGTAAGCGCCTATGCTAATCAATCAGAACTTAAAAATAAATGGGTTGATGTAAGGCGGTTGATAAAGACAGATAGTAATTATCGTGATGCTGGAATAAATTGGGGATTAAGTAATCAGTTAGTGAAAAAAGAGCTCAGTTTTTCTGATGATTCAATATATATAACACAGGGATTTATCGGGTCTACTATTAGTAATGAGACCACAACTTTAGGTAGAGAAGGATCAGATTATTCAGGAGCGGTATTGGCGCATATATTGAATGCAGAAAGCCTTTCTATATGGAAAGATGTTCCTGGAGTTCTGAATGCAGATCCACGATGGTATCCCAAAGCAAGTAAGTTGAAAGAGATTTCATATCCTGAAGCTATTGAATTAGCTTATTACGGTGCACAGGTAATTCATCCTAAAACACTGAAACCTCTTCAAAATAAAAACATTCCCTTGTTTGTTAAGTCATTTATTGACATAAATTTGCCAGGAACAGTTATTAAATCCATAGAGACCAAAGAAACAGAAATGCCGGTCTTTATTTTAAAGAAAGATCAAATGTTTATAACTGTTTCACCAAAAGATTTTTCTTTTATTTTGGAAGATAACCTGAGTGAGATTTTTTCTTTATTCTCCAGAAATAAAGTGAAGATTAATTTAATGCAGAATTCAGCTCTGAATTTTTCCGTTTGCGTGGATACAAAAAGGCATATGGGTACCTTGTTTGAGGATTTGGAAAAGAATTTTGTTGTACGTTATAATGACAATGTGGAGTTAGTAACAATACGAAACTATAATCAAAAGGCTATTGATGAAGTAACTATTAATAAAGAAATTGTAGATTCTCAACTCAGTAGAAAAACCGCCAGATATATTTTAAGAAAAAGCAAATGGGATTTTAGTTGAAAAATATAGCCCAATATCAGGGTAATAAAATTATTTAAATGATATTGGGCTAAAAATCTTTTAGATAAAATGCAGCTTTATATCCTCTCAAATTCCCTGAAGAACCATATTTTTCATAGGTAAGTAGAATGTTTAATACTACCTTTTGCATTCGATTATTAATACTATCATATTTCCAGCATTCTGTAAATTGTAGTTTCCCTACTTTATCCCTGCTGAATTCTTCTTCAGATTCCAGTTCTTTGATATCTTCAATGCTTAAAGGTTTCTTTGTATAGTAATGGTATGGTATTTTAGTGCCATTATAAACCATGCTAAACAAATCGTCAACAATCTTCTTTTTTCGAACGCTTTTAACCTTACGGTTCTCCCACTTATTAATAGTATCCGGATTATTAATGAGCACTTCATAGATAATTGTATCTGCCCAGATCTGAGTACAATTGAAATCGTTTTGAACTATTCTTTCATTCGTTTTCTTTTGATTACATGAATCAAGGAAGATTATAAATACAATAATTGAGAATGTATATAGTACCTTCATATGATGATTTTTTATAAAGAAATGAATTGATTTAAATAGTTAGCAAGGGTGAATTTTATTCCTATTAATGAATTTCGAATAAAAGACGTTCTCCTTTTTTATTATCATTAAATATCCCATTATGATAGGCCAGATGTCCATTTACAAAAGTATGACTCACATAATGACTAAATGATTCCCCTTCAAACGGACTCCAACCACATTTTGAAAAAATATTTTCAGGTGTCACCTTCCATGTTGATTTTGGTTCAACAATGACTAAATCCGCTTTATATCCTTCTTTAATATACCCTCTTTGTTTAACTTTAAAAAGCTTTGCCGGAGCGTGACACATTTTATCAACCACTTCCTCGTAGGTAAATACACCTTGATTTACCATTTCTAACATGGCCACTAAAGAATGCTGAACAAGAGGTCCACCGGAAGGGGCATTGAAATAAGTTCCTTTTTTTTCCTCTTTAGTATGCGGAGCATGATCAGTAGCCACAACATCAAGGTTCCCGTTTTTCAGTGCTTCACGTAAAGCATCTCTGTCTTTTTTTGTTTTAATAGCAGGATTCCATTTAATAAATGCTCCATATCTTTTGTAATCCTCATTTGTAAACCAAAGATGATGAACACAGGCTTCTCCTGTAATTTTCTTTTCTTCGATTGGCATGTCTTTATCTAAAAGAGTTAACTCTTTGGCTGTAGTTAAATGTAATATATGCAAGCGTGCTCCATGTTTCCTTGCCAGTGTTGCAGCTTTTTCAGATGATTTAAAGCAAGCCTCCTCCGACCGGATTAAATGATGCATTTCAAAAGGAACTTCTTCGCCATATTTCTCTCTATATGCTTTAAGGTTTGCTTGTATTGTATCTTCATCCTCACAATGAGTAGCAATTAATGTAGGCGCTTTCGAAAATAATTCGCTTAAAGTTCTTTCATTATCCACCAACATATTGCCAGTAGAGGATCCCATAAATACCTTAATGCCACATACTTTTTCAGGGTTTGTTTTTAATATTTCTTCAATATTATTATTCGTCGCACCTAAGTAGAATGAGTAGTTTGCGATAGATTTTTCAGATGCTATTTTATATTTATCTTCTAAAATCTCATGTGTTGTTGCCTGAGGTTTTGTGTTTGGCATCTCCATGTATGAAGTTATTCCCCCTGACACAGCAGCTCTCGATTCAGAATATATATCAGCTTTGTGAGTAAGTCCAGGCTCTCTGAAATGAACCTGATCATCTATAATACCGGGCAATAGAAGTTTTCCACTCCCGTCAATTACTTGGTCTGCATCAGGAATGCCTTTTTCAGATCTGAAAATTTTCAATATAATATCATTCTCTATTAATACACTTCCAATAAACTGTTCAGCTTCGTTTATTATATTAATGTTTTTAATTATTGTACTCATCTTATATTACCTTTTAATATACTTACCCTTAAAGTTACGAATTCTATTGCTCCCTTTTGTATGATTTAAACCAGCTGGCAATTTTCATTTTTATGACTCCCCAGACGGCCTCATTGAAAATTCCACCACTCATTTTTGAAGTTCCTTGCTGTCTGTCAGTAAAAACAATCGGAATCTCAATAATGTTGAATCCATATTTCCAGGTTGTAAATTTCATCTCAATCTGAAAGGCGTAACCTTTAAGCTTAATCTTGTTTAATGGAATAGTTTCTAGGCATTGCCTTTTATAGCATTTAAAACCTGCTGTGGTATCCATTATCTTCATCCCCGTAATAAACCGTACATAAACCGATGCAAAATACGACATTAAAACTCGTCCCATTGGCCAGTTCACTACATTAACACCTGATTTGTAACGGGAGCCAATAGCTAGGTCAGCACCATTTTTACAAGTTTTATATAGTTCAATTAATTTTTCCGGAGGATGTGAGAAATCAGCATCCATCTCAAATATATAATCGTATTTCTTTTCAATACCATATTTAAATCCGGTCAAATATGCTGAACCTAACCCAAGTTTACCTTGTCGTTCAATCATATGAAGTCGATCCTTATACTTGTTCTGAAGTTTTTTGATAATATCAGCAGTCCCGTCAGGAGAATTGTCCTCAATTATTAAAATATCAAAATCCTTTGGTAAATGAAATACAACATCAATAATATTCTCAATGTTTTCTTTTTCGTTGAAGGTGGGTATAATAACTAAACTGTCGCTCACAATTTCAATATCTTATTACGTTAAAATTCTTCACGAATATAATAACAAGCTTAATAATATGATTAAATTCTACCTTAAAAGGCGATAAATTATGTCATTTTTTTATTTTCAAGGGCGTTTCCCTGACTTCTCGGAACAATTAAATTTGCCGGTATTAAAGTCGGGTCGGGCTTTCCGTTCATACTCCTCACTCTCTTTTCCCATTTATAGTAAGCTTTTGTGATCCATAAAACCACCCAATCAATACTGTTAGTTTCCGGTAAAAAGCGTTGCGGGGTATCCACTTCAATCCCTAACGCGGGAGAAAAGTCACTTAGGCTAAGGAAAAGTTTTAGTAGCTAAGTCATTGACAAAGTGTAAATTAAATATCTGTTTTACCTGTAGGAATAAAAAACTTTCGTTTCGTATTAGGAAAAGCAAAATAAAGTCCTTTAATTTGCACCCGCTTTGAACGAAAGGCGAACACATAAAGAAGACATATTGAGGCAATACAAAAGGTAAAAGCGTTGAATTACAGATCGTTTTAGAGGTAGTCAAAAAAGTTTCAAAAATATCTCCGATTAAATTTGGATATTAGAAATTAAATGAGTTATCTTTGCAGCCGCTTTTAAAGAGAGGCGAAATGACAGGTAATGCAGGTTTGAGAAGGGAAGGAAGTTATTGAAAAATAACAAGTTGTAGAAGTTGAGCCGAAAGAAAATAATTTCAGATTATTTCGAAAAAACATTTGGAAATAAGAAATTAAAGTTGTTATCTTTGCATCCGCTTTCAGAGCAAGTTTTAACAATGGTTAAAACGAAAAAACAGATTGAAAATTAAGCTACGGCTTAAAAAGATATAAAGAAGACCGGATAGCCGGTTGAACGTTCTTTGAAAATATTGAAATGCACACTTAAAAAAAAGGAAAAATAGAGTGATTCTTTGAGTTAAAACTCTTGTAAAGAATAATAGGCTGTTAAATCAGTCATAATAATTTTTATACAACGAAGAGTTTGATCCTGGCTCAGGATGAACGCTAGCGACAGGCCTAACACATGCAAGTCGAGGGGTA
>JBNKRV010000050.1:0-20671 GCA_050296935.1 Marinilabiliaceae bacterium
GAAGTAGATCAGTTTTTTATGCAAAGCATGAGAGTTTCCGCTTATAAACAGCGATCTTCTTCCTGAAAATTATTCAAAATAGCCCGCTATTCTTTCATAATTTTCAGTTGAATCTCACTATTTATAGGCGGTCTGAATCCAAAATTTTATGTCGAACTCAGGTTAGTAGACTGTAGTATTTCTATTATGGTCTGTTAATTAGTTTCTGATTCGAGTTGCCCCGCCAGACTTTATTTCAATAATGATTAAAAAAAGGATTTTGGGATACAGGAAATTAGAGATGTTATTCATCTCTATTCTAATATCTAAGGTCTGATTGTCAAATGTAGAATCAATCTTTCTATTAAAATAAATTCGTTATGAATAAATATATAAAAGATAGAACACCCCAGATTGTTACCATTGGCGAAGACCAACATGATTTAGCTTGCGAAAAAAAGTCAGTCGCAGGTTCAGTAAGTCAGAGAGCATGCGTTTTTTGTGGATCAAGAGTAGTGCTATATCCTATAGCTGATGCTTTACACATTGTTCATGGCCCAATAGGATGTGCCGCCTATACATGGGATATCAGAGGAGCAATGTCATCAGGCCCACAATTACACCGCTTAAGCTTTTCAACCGACTTACGTGAGAAAGATGTGGTTTTTGGAGGAGAAAAAAAATTATATAACGCACTTACCGAATTAATTGAATCATACAAACCCAAAGCTGTTTTTATATACAGCACATGTATAGTAGGCGTTATAGGTGATGATGTGGAGGCTGTTGCCAGACAGCTAACAAAAGAAACAGGAGTTGATGTACTTCCTGTAATGAGTGAAGGATTTAAAGGATCTAAAAAAGATGGATACAAAGCCGCTTGTGATGCATTAATGAATTTAGTGGGAACCGATGATGAATATGTTCCACCTAAATACAGCATTAATATTCTGGGTGATTTTAACCTGGCCGGTGAACTCTGGATCTTATCTGAATATTACAAAAAAATTGGCGTAGAGATTATAGCCTGCTTAACCGGCGATGGCCGTGTGGATCAAGTACGCAGATCTCATAAAGCATCGCTGAACGTAGTACAATGCTCTGGTAGCATGATGCATGTAGCTCGTTCAATGAAAGAAAAATACGGAATACCATTTAAAAAGGTATCCTACTTTGGTATTGAAGATATGTCGGATGCACTTTACGAAGTAGCTCAGCATTTTAACGATCCGGAATTAATGGCCAATGCCAGGACTTTAGTTTCTGAGGAAATTGCTCAACTTATTCCTGCCTTACAACCTTATCGCGAAAAGCTCGAAGGTAAAAAAGCAGCCATCTATGTTGGCGGAGCATTTAAAGCCATCAGCCTGGTAAAAGCCTTGCGTTTATTAGGTATGCAAACCGTAGTTGTGGGGTCGCAAACAGGAAATAAGGATGATTACAATCTGCTAGCCAAACTTTGCGACAAAGGAACGGTAATCGTTGATGATTCAAATCCTAACGAATTATCTGACTTTGTAAAAAAAACAGGTGCTGATCTTTTTATAGGCGGAGTTAAAGAACGCCCGATAGCCTACAAACTAGGTCTCGGATTTTGCGACCACAACCACGAACGTAAAGAAGCACTTGCCGGATATATCGGCATGCTCAACTTCGCTAAAGAAGTATATGCTTCAGTTTGCAGTCCAGTGTGGAAGTTTATTGAGAGGAAGTAAAATGACGAACACAGAGACACAAGGATGCAGAGATTAATTTTTTAAAGAATTATTGATCTGCCTTAGTCACATAATAACATTACAATATTAATTACTCTGTGTCTTTGAGTCTCTGTGTTCATCTTAAAATCTAATTAAAATGGCCGACAAAATACCAGTATTAACAGAAAGAAAAAACTTCGTTGCTACACGGAATGCCTGTAAAGTGTGTTCGCCGTTAGGAGGAAGTATAGCATATAAAGGAATTAAAGGTTGTGTGCCTGTAATTCATGGAGGACAAGGATGTGCAACCTACATCAGAAGATATTTGATTAGTCACTATAAAGAGCCCGTAGATATTGCTTCGTCAAACTTTAGTGAAGAGTCAACCATTTTTGGAGGCGAAGCTAACCTGAGTGCAGCTCTTCAAAATGTAATTGCTCAGTATAAGCCTGAAGTAGTTGGAGTATGTACCACTTGCTTAAGCGAAACCATTGGTGATGATATTGGCCAGGCTTTAAGAAATTACAAAGCAAACAATGCTGATGATGAGAGTATACCTGAATTTGTTTACTCCTCAACGCCCAGTTACCAGGGTTCGCACATGGATGGTTTTCATGAAACAGTGGCTGCCATCACTAAAACATTTGCCACCAAAGTAGAACTAAATGATAAGGTGAATATTTTCCCCGGTTTTATTTCTACTGAGGATTTAAGAATGTTAAAGGATATTCTTGAAGATTTTGGTATTGAGTACATCATGGTACCAGACTATTCAGAAACGCTGGACAATCCGGTGTGGGATACCTATCACAGAATTCCGGATGGAGGAACTCCTGTAGAGGAATTAAAAAAGATGGGTGGCGCAAAAGCCAGTATCGAGTTTGGTCCTATCCTAAATAAAGGAAACTTAGTAGGTAGAGTGAAAAACAAAAATCTGGCGCACACAGGAGCTGAATATCTGGAAAAAGAGTTTGGTGTGAAAAAGTTCACTATCAATGTACCAGTTGGAATTACTCAAACGGATGAATTATTTCAGCTTTTAAGCGATATCAGTGGGAATGAGATTCCTAAAAAATATGCCATGGAGCGAGGTAGATTAATTGACGCTTACGCAGATGGGCATAAATATGTATTCGGGAAAAAAGCGGTGGTTTATGGCGAAGAGGATCTGGTAATAGCCATGACTGGATTTCTGGATGAGATTGGCGTTGAAGTTATTCTTGCTGCTTCAGGTGGAAATAGCGGATCGTTAAAGGAAGAAATTGAGAAATGTGCACCAACCCATGGAAAATCCATTCAGGTAATGGGAGATTTGGATTACGAAAAAATTAATGAGCTGTGTATTGATATGAAACCTGATTTTCTTTTTGGAAACAGCAAAGGGTATTATATCGCTCGCGAACTGAAAATCCCAATCATTAGAGTTGGCTTTCCTATTCACGACAGGATGGGAGGTTCAAGACTCAAACACATAACCTACAAAGGGGCTCAGGAGCTTTTCGATAAAATAGGAAATGCTATGATGGAGTATAAGCAAGAGAACTCTGAAGTTGGATACAAATATATATAGAGAAGAACACAGAGACGCTAAGACGCAGAGATCTATAAACGTTTCTCGAAATAAAGTCTCAAAAAGTAACTTCTTTAAATAACAACTATTAACCAAAACATAATTGAAAAATAAAACTCTGTGCCTCTGTGCCTTTGTGTTCATTTTCAATTATAAAACATAAAAGCATATGATCGACTTTAAAAAACACCCCTGCTTTAATAAAGAAGCAAAAGGACAGTATGCCAGAGTGCATTTACCAGTAGCACCTAAATGTAATATTAGTTGTAACTATTGTAACAGAAAATTCGACTGCGTTAACGAAAGTCGACCTGGAGTTACATCAAATATATTATCCCCGGAGCAGTCGATTGTATATTTAAAATCACTGCGTGAAAAAATGCCCCAATTATCAGTAGTTGGTATTGCTGGACCTGGAGACCCATTTGCCAATCCTGAGGAAACAATGGAAACACTACGTCAGGTACGTTCAAATTTCCCGGATATGATTCTTTGTGTTTCATCAAACGGATTGAATATTGCACCTTATGTAGATGAGTTGGCAGAGTTAAAAGTAAGTCATGTAACCATAACCATCAACTCATTAGACGCAAAAATTCTTGAAAAAGTGTACCGTTGGGTTCGCTTTGAAAAGAAAGGATATTTTGGATTAGCAGGAGCTGAATTGTTATTAGAAAAGCAATTGGAAGCCATTGATAAATTAAAAGCTGCAGGCATCACAGTAAAAGCGAACTCCATTGTTATACCAGGAGTAAATGATCATCAGCTAGGTAATCTGGCTGAAGGATTATCAAAAATGGGTGTTGATTTGATGAATACAATTCCGTTGATTCCAGTTGAAGACACCCCATTCTCTGACTTAACAGAACCATCCTCATCTTATATGAAAGAAATCAGAGCAGAGATTGGTGCATTTTTACCCCCTATGACCCATTGTAGCAGATGTAGAGCTGATGCCGCTGGTTTACTTGGGAAAGACAGTACCGAAGCCATGGAGTTACTTTCAGAAGCTGCTAAAGTACGAATCGACAAAGGAGATATGGATGCTCGCCCCTATGTAGCAGTAGCCAGTAACGAAGGAATTTTGGTAAATCAGCATCTTGGTGAAGCAGATAGATTATACATATTCAAAGAAACTCCGAACGGATATAAACTAGTGAACCAACGCGTTACTCCTCCAAAGGGTAACGGAGACAAGCGATGGGAAGAACTGGGAGATATATTAAGTGATTGTAGAGCGATACTAGTTGGAGGCGTTGGGCCAAAACCATCTAAAATTCTTGGTAAATCCGGATTGCAGGTTATTGAAATGTCCGGATTAATTGATCAGGGTATGGATTCCGTTTATAAAGGAACTGAACTAAGAACTGTTACTAAAGCAGAAAGCTTTAAATGTGGTTCGGGTTGCTCCGGTACAGGAACAGGTTGTGGATGATAAATCAGTCCCCACATTATCAGAATTACAAAAAAACAAACGACAGATAAACAATTAATTAACCTATTAAATTACACATAAGATGAAGAAGCCTGAATATCACATTCTAGTATGTAACTCATACAGAGTAGCAGGAGACGCTAAAGGATTCTGTAACAAAACAGGTGCTGGCGATTTTATTCCATACATCATGGAAGAATGTAACGACAGAGGTATTGATGCTGCTGTAACAAGTACTGCATGTTTAAATGTATGTAGCCAGGGACCAATTATGGTTATCCATCCAAACAATCTTTGGTACGGAGAAATAACTGAGGAAAAAATTGATGAAATTTTAGATGCTCTTGAAGAAGGCGAAGCTGTTGAAGAGTATTTAATAACTGATTAATTCCGAACATTTTTACTTTTGATAACAGGCTGTTAGATTTATTATATGCTGCCAGACTAGTTATGCAATATCTAACGGTCTTTTATCTTTTTCAACCTTATTTTCCAGAGGGGCCAGAAATAAGGCAGTCATTCCTCTTGATATTTAAGTTATAAAACTTAGTGCCAGTTGAACACCTGAAATCTGAATTGTCGGGGTAATTTATCAGATCTCACCTAAAAGTGATAATATTAATTACACTGAACATTCAGGTTTTACAAAAAAACAGATGTATGAAACAATACCTAATAGATACAACCTTACGTGATGGAGAACAAGCGGCTGGAGTTGTTTTTTCACTTGATGAAAAAATTTATATCGCTCAGATGCTTGAACAATTAGGTGTTAAGGAAGCTGAAATAGGTACACCTGCCATCTCATCACAGGAAGAAAAAGACATCAGAACTATCATTAACCAGGGCTTTAGTTTTGATACCTTATGCTGGGCAAGGGCAACCGTTTCAGATATAATGGCTGCCAAACGTTCAGGCGTAAGAAGAATAAGCATCTCATTTCCGGTAAGCGATATTCAATTAGCAGCCATTGGTAAGGATCACGACTGGGTACTTACACAAATGAAAACCATGATTGGCCTGGCCAATAACCATTTTGATTATGTTGCTATTGGAGCACAAGATGCATCCAGAGCAAATCCATATTTTTTACAAGAATACATTGCCAAAGCATCGCACTTTGGTGTAAAAAGAGTAAGATTAGCAGATACTGTTGGAATTATGAATCCTTTTTCTGTACAGGAGATGGTTTCAAACTGCAAAGATATATTCCCGGAAATTGACCTGGAGTTTCATGCTCACAATGATTTAGGAATGGCAACAGCCAATAGCATTGCTGCATTGCAGGCTGGCTGCAACAGTATTGATGTAACCATAAACGGACTGGGAGAAAGAGCAGGAAACGCACCATTAGAGGAAGTTGCTGCGGCAGCGAAATTTTCTTTAAACCAGAACCTTGGTATCCATCTCAAAGACATAACACGCATTTGCAAGTTTGTTGAGCAAGCCTCTAACCGTACTGTAAGTCAAACTAAACCCATAACCGGCGAATTAATAACCAGTCACGAATCAGGAATACATTGTCGTTCATTACTTAATAACCCCATGAGCTATCATGCCTTTCATCCTGATGAAGTGGGTAAAAGCTCAAGGTTTGTTATTGGAAAACATTCCGGAGTATCATCAGTGCTTGATGCACTAACCGGCATGGGAATAAACCTTTCTGCCGAGCAAGGCAAAGAGCTGTTACCCATGGTAAAAAAACTGGCCTCTGAGAAAAAAGACGGCGTAAACAACGATGAGCTAAGAGAGTTGATAATGAGTTTATAACCTGAGTTCGACATAAATTAAGAATTTTATACCAAGATTGTATTAACCTGAATTCGATTAAAATTTCAGAATTCAGATTGACATAAAAGTAACCTTTGGCAATGAAGAAAAAGGTTACGCAAGAAGGTAGTTATCTTTTCAAAGATACTAACACTATCTTCACCAACCGGAAAAGTCTGTTATTTTACTGTGTAAATTGCTGGGGTGGCAAAATACACAGTAATCAACAGACTTTTTCTATAATATCCTATACGGATATTTAACTCATACAATGTTCACGTTAACTGTAATACCAATATTCCTATGATATTGGTATAAGTAATTGCTTTATGATACAGATAACCATGAAGCTGACTCCCGGTACTCCTCAACCGGACTAACTGCGGTTTTAAACTTATAAGAGCTCACCAGCATAGAAACCTCATGTTTTAAATTCTCAATACAGTTATTTACTAAATCCTGTCGAAAGCCTTTAACTCCCATATCAAATACCATATTAGCCGATACCACACGACTGATTATTTTACCAAGATCAACGTTTTTACGTTGATTATTTTTGGGTTCAACAACAAAACTTAATAAGCTTTTAAATTGTTCTGAAACCTTATTGGTCAGGTTATAATCAGCAAGGAAACCAGCCAGGTTCGATACTTTTTGACGAACCATTAATTTAGTTACCAATTCTGAGATTTGGGTATAAAGCATATCATTAGAACCTTCAAAAATCTGGAATGGTCGGGAATCAATGATCCCTCGCGAACCAACACTCTCTGCTTTATAGCCATTCGCCCCTTTAAGCTGCGTTAAAGTTTGAGCTGATTCCTGCATTAGGTCAGTTACATAAGCTTTCATACTATTAGCTTCCACAGCATCTGATGCCAGATTATTTTCAACACCGGCATGCGATGCACTTCTGGAGCACATGGCCGAACAAACCGTAAAAGCACTTTGAATTTTAGAAATCTGATGTTGTACCTGATCCAGGCTCAACAATGGCTTACCTCCAACTATCCGAGTTTTACAATGATGAAGAGCCTCATCAAGCATTCTTCTGATAAAACCCATTCCCATTCCCGGAAACTGAAACCTACTTCGGTGCAGTAAATCCATCATCAGGTTTAAACCTGTTGATTCAGACTTTAATTTATAGGCTTCAGGTATAATTACATCAACCTTATTTTTACCGTATGGAATCGGGTAAAGACCTAAGTTATTATAGTATTCCTCAACCTGAATATGCTGATTTGGCTGCTGAACATCACAAATAAAAAAATCAATATCCCTGGCTAATTTGCCATTATCCATCTTACTACGTGAAGTTATCAACCAATAATCGGCCAACCCCGTTAATCCCTGCCAATGCTTTGTTCCCTGAACGTGGTAATTGGAATCATTTTTAACACACGAGGTTTGCATACTCAAAGCATCACTACCGAAATCCGGTTCCGTAATCATCAGGCCACCCATATTCTGTTTGGTCATGAACCGGTTAAAAACACTTTTCTTAGCCTCTTCGCTGGCATATTTACCTACCGGCTCCAAAAACAGTGCAATATTAATTCCGAATGTTAATGACAAAGGCAATGATTCATACGAGGCTGCATCCAACATTCCTAAACACTCTTTCATAACAACCCCTCTCCCTCCATACTCTTTGGGAATTCCAACAGATAATGGATTCTTAGCCATTATATCTCTTAATACCAACGCCGGAAATCCTCTCTTCTGAATAAACTCTTCAATATTATCACGCTGATAAAATACACTCTTTAGTGTTTCTTTAAACGAACTTAAATATTCCGAAAAAGATACCTGTTCATTATTCATCTAGTTTATATTTAATTAATGCCCTAATAGCTAACACATAATCCCATATAATAAAAGTCTGATCCAAGTATTTTGACATGGTAATAAAAGCGGTTAATCAGATATTAAGTATTAAGGCAAGTATTTTCTTAGTTTGTTTACAACTTTTATTAATATTATATGGATGGTAAATAGACCACGTTTAAGCATAATTGTTCATTTACTATGCTATTTTCAAATTTTTCCGATTAATATTCGAATAAATCTCAATGCCTATTACAAATCTTGAGTGGATGTTTTAGGTTGATTATTTAAATGGAGAACTCTTTCACATATCTTTTTACTATCTTCCATGCTTATAAAAATGACATCTGCAATGAGGAAACATCTATATCCAATTTTTCTTATCTTTTTAACAGGAAGTATATCTGTATTTGCCCAGTTTAGTCAAAGATTATCTGATGCAGCCATATCCTTGACCCATCAAAAAGTTACCTACGATCCATCGTACTTCAGTATTGATTATCCGAATGGAGATATCCCTTCGGATAAAGGAGTTTGCACAGATGTAATTATTCGCGCTTATCGGAAACTTGGTGTTGATTTGCAAAAAGAAGTGCATGAAGATATGAAGGCTTATTTTAACCTATATCCTAAGAAGTGGGGACTTAAAAAACCGGATACGAATATCGACCATCGAAGAGTTCCGAATTTAATGACCTATTTTTCGCGATTTGGAACAAAGTTACCCATTTCAACTCACGCTAATGATTACAACCCCGGGGATATTGTATGCTGGGATCTGGGAGGGAATATAACTCACATTGGCATTGTTATCCAAAAGAGATCAGCAGATAATAAAAGATTCCTGATTGTTCACAATATAGGAAACGGGCAAGTAATTGAAGATTGTCTGTTTAGTTTTAAGATTATCGGACACTATTGTTTTTTTCCGGATTCATCAAACTGAAATCCGTAATACCTATCAATAATCTGCATGGTCAGGATTTATTAGCATTTATCATCACCTGAAATACAGTTGTAAATCAGGTGATGAGTATAATTTGCAGCTACAATAAAGCAACAAGAAAAACATGATGCTTTATTGAAAACACCATTTTACTTTTTCAATTCAATAACCACTTCATAAGTACCTTCAGGCATTACAGGAATTACATTTCCTTCAATCTTTTTCCCGTCCATTTCAATGGAGTCAACACCTCCATTTACATGATGTGGATTTTTAACCTCAATATTATAAGTGGCTCCTCTGAACTTACGACTGATTTTATATCCAGTCCACTCCTTAGGAATACATGGATTCACTTTAATTCCATGATAATCTGGCTGAATACCTAAAATATATTGCGTAATGGTATAGAAGTTCCACGATGCGGTACCTGTTAGCCAGGAATTTTTAGCCTCTCCGGGTTTAAATGCATCCTTACCGGCAATCATCTGTGAATAAACATATGGTTCTGTTTTATGCAAATCACTTATTTCTTCAAGATACGAAGGGCAGATCTTTTTAAAGTATTCCCAGGCTTGCTCTCCCCTGCCTATTTTGGTTTCACCAATAATAATCCAGGGATTATTATGACAGAAAATTCCAGCATTTTCTTTATATCCTGCAGGATAGCTGGAAATTTCACCATACTCAATTACATATTTAGTAAAAGCAGGGTTGTTCAGTACAATACCGTAAGGACTATCTAACCTTTCTTTAACACTATCCAGTGCCTTTTCAACCATGCCTTCCTCTTTGCCAATCTCGGCCATAGAACACCAACCATTTGATTCTATGAAAATCTTTCCTTCCTCATTTTCAGTACTTCCGACTTTATTTCCATAATAATCGTAAGCACGTAAAAACCAGTCTCCATCCCATCCATGCTGTTTGATGGCAGACACCATATTATCCACATGCTTTTGGGCACGGGCAGCTTCATCATGGTTATTTAATTGCTGACACAACTCGATATAATCACGTCCGTAAACCACAAATAACCCGGCAATCATTAATGATTCCGCTTTTGATCCTTCCGTTTTATTCTCGGTTGTCTGGTAGGATTCATTCGGATCGTTTGAGAAACAATTCAAGTTCAGGCAATCATTCCAGTCTGCTCGTCCGATTAAAGGCAATCCATGAGGTCCCAAATTATTAACCACATGATCAAAAGATACTGTCAGGTGATCGAATAAGGTTTTAGCCACGCTCATATCGTTATCAAAGGGTACCATTTCCTTTAAAATATCAAAATCACCAGATTCCTTTATATAGGCAACTACACCCAGAATCAACCACATCGGATCATCATTAAAACCACCACCGATATCATTATTTCCTCTTTTGGTAAGTGGCTGATACTGATGATAACAACCTCCATCCGGGAATTGAGTAGAAGCAATATCTATAATTCGCTGGCGAGCTCTTTCCGGAATCTGATGTACAAACCCAATTAAATCCTGATTGGAATCTCTAAAACCCATTCCTCTTCCGATTCCGCTTTCGAAGAAAGATGCCGAACGAGAAAAACAAAAGGTAATCATACATTGATACTGATTCCAGATATTTACCATTCTATCCAATTTCTCATCCCCGGAATCCACAGTATATGCGCTCAATAGATCTTCCCAGTATTTATTGAGCTCAGCCAAAGCCTCATCAACTTTTTTAGCTGTATCAAACTTTTGTAAAGTTTCTTTAGCTTTAGTTTTGTTGATTACGCCTTTACTTTCCCACTTTTCATCTTCCTTATTTTCTACATACCCCAATACAAAAACATAATCTTTTGATTCACCTGGTTGTAATTCCACTTCAATATAATGAGATGCCACCGGTGACCATCCATGTGCTACAGAGTTATTTGACTTTCCCTGAAGTACTGCTTCTGGCTCGTTAAACCCATTATATAATCCCATAAATGATTCTCTATCCGTATCAAAACCATCAATAGGAGTGTTTACAGAATAGTAGGCATAATGATCTCTTCTTTCTTTGTATTCGGTTTTATGATATAAGGTAGAACCATCAATTTCAACCTCTCCGGTTGAGAAATTACGCTGAAAGTTTTCCATATCTGTAGCAGCATTCCATAATGCCCACTCCATAAATGAAAACAGCTTAATCTTTTTAACCTTATCAGTATTATTAGTCAAGGTTACTTTTTGAACCTCGGCCCATGTTTTAAGTGGAACAAAAAATAAACAATTAGCTGTAATTCCATTTTTCTCACCTTTAATTCTGGTATAATTCATACCATGGCGGCATTCATAATTATCCAAAGGTGTTTTACAAGGCTTCCAACCCGGCGACCATACTGTATCTTCATCTTTAATATAGAAATAACGACCGCCATCATCCATGGGCACGTTATTATATCTATATCTGGTTAATCGACGAAACTTAGCATCTTTATAAAAGCTATATCCTCCGGCACTATTCGAAATCAAAGAAAAGAAATCTTCATTTCCCAAATAGTTAATCCATGGCCAAGGCGTTTTAGGATTCGTAATTACATACTCTCTGTTCGCATCATCAAAAAATCCGTACTTCATTATATTAAATTTATTAACCTGTATATATTATATGGGCTAAATAATTTACTGGTATTAAATAGCCCGTTATTATTCATTTAATAGATTGATTATTTCGCTGCAAGTTCTGCAGTTATCTCATCCACCTTTTCATCTGTTAAAGGATAAAAAAGTACTGCTACAACTCCTGCCGTTACAAGAATTAATGCAGGTACCCAACTCATCAGCATTTTTATTGCAGGTAAAGCTCCGGTAATTGTTGTTTCATCCATCCCATCATAATGATAGGCAGACAATATCCAACCTATAATGGCTCCGGCAATACCTCCTCCAAACTTAAATGCAAATGTTCCTGCTGAGAAAATCAAGCCCGTTGCTCTTCGTCCGTTTTTCAAAGCTGAATAATCGGCACAATCCCCTAACATGGCAAAAAAGAGTACTGGCATAATTCCGGCTCCAAATTCAGATAAAACCCCTAACACGAAAATCATCGCATTATCCTGAGGTCCGGCAAACATCAACAAGCCATTGGTAATAGCTGAAAACAACATTACATATATAAATAGATTTTTCTTACCTACTTTTTTAACCATTGGAGAGGTACTCAATGCGGCCACTCCTGATACTAATAATAGAGCCACCATATAAATTGCAGATAAAGCCTCACTATGTAAGTACCTTTTAAAATACATTACTGTTACACCCTGCTTGATACCGTTGTAAATACAGAAAACAAATCCAATAAATAATAATATGAGCCAGGGTTTGTTTTTTAACAGATCCTTAATATCCTCAAGAATTTTACCTTGTTGCTCCTTTTTTGCAACAACTCGCTCTTTGGTTGAGTAATAAGTAATTAACAGAAATATAACCAAGAAAACAGACAGAATATAAACCGAATATTGATATCCTTCTTTTTGATTTATACATTGTATATTTTTTGCTTCCAGATTTTCAATATCTGTTACTTTAAATTTGTATGTAGAATCCGACACTAAAGAAAAGCTAACCTGATCAGTCGGTTCAGTCTGGTCTCCTCCTATCATTAAAAATTTGGCTGACAATCCACTTTTACAAGATACAGCAGCCATATCTACATCTACAGGAGAGGTTACATTCAGCTCATAGGCTTGCCCATTATCTATTGGCGAAACTTCAATCTCAGCACCTGTATTCCCAAAAAACAACACCAGATAAATGAGCAGTCCTTGTGTTAATATTCCACCAAAATAGGCTCCTGCAAATCGAAACGAAGATAAACTGGTTCGTTCTTTTTCATCAGAAGTCATCACTCCCATTAAGGCTCCGTACGGAACATTATTAGCTGTATAAATTAAGGTGAACAGAATGTAAGTAAAGTATGCATAAATAATTTTACCGGTTAGACCTAACGGTGGAGTCGTAAATGTAAGTGCCATAATTAATCCAAATGGAACGGCAGTCCATAATATCCAAGGTCTGAATTTTCCTTTCTGCGTCTGGGTTCTATCTCCGATAATACCCATTATTATATCAGTCACTCCATCGCTGAGTCTCGTCACTAACAACAAAACTCCTGCTGCTGCAGCCGGCAATCCATAAACATCCGTATAAAAAATAAGTAGAAAGGTAGACATGGTACGCCAAGCAATATTTGTTCCTGCATCCCCTAAAGCATATCCTACTTTTTCTTTCAATGATATTTTTTCCATCATAGATTTTTTCATAAATATTATTTTATTATTTCACAAGTATTTTATATCCAAAAATCAAATAACTCTTTTCTGGTTCTTTCATATACTTCCCGACTAAACATATAGAGTCTGGCAGGTTTGTGAGCTACACCGGTCTGTTTTTCATCCAGAGGAATCAAATATTTCATTCTGGAAACTTTCTTTCTGAAATTTCTTTTGTCAAACTCTGTATCTAATATTATTTCATATACTCTTTGAAGCTGGCTTAGAGTGAATTTATCAGGGAGGAGTTCAAAACCGATGGGTTCATGCTTTATTTTATTCCGAAGCTCAGTCAGTGCTGTTTGCAGTATAAGGTTGTGGTCGAATGCCAGTTCTCCAATTTCATGAAAAGGAACCCATTTTACATGCCTCCCCTTCCATTCCAGCGTAACATTCTGAGTTGCTAACAGTGCAAAATGTCCAATGGATACTATTCTTTTATCCGGATCTCTTCCATCATTTAATAACCACTTTCTATCATTAGGCTTATTAAGCCGATCCGGATTCGCAAATGTTCTGAACTGTTCCAGATAAATATTCTGCAGACCTGTTAAATCAAATAGAATACGATTGGCAGCCTCCTCAATTGTTTCATTTTCATAGATGTGGTTTCCTGTAAGTGAAAAATCTTTAAACTCAATCTCACCTGTGGATTCATTCCTTAGTGTTCTATCAACAAGTAGTACCTTCAACTGGTCAAAATCAAATCCGAATATCACACAGTCTACTGATATATACTTATTTAATTCCATACAAGAAACGCCCCGTTTTTACACAAATTATTACTTAGTGTTATTTTTACACTTTTATATTTAAAGCGAATGTATATGAAAAAAATATCAATTTCAACTTTTATAAAATTTTTGAAAGGATTTTTCTAATTGATCTATATTGTACGATTGCACTACAAAATAGATGATTTGAAGTATAGCAACCTTATCTCTCTTCAATTAGATGGATGTAATTTAGATAAATTCTATATAGCTATTTAAAGCAGTATACCATATTCTGAATTCATTCATTTTCATATTTAATTACTTACCTTAATAAACCTAAAACCACATAATACAACATGAACGAGCTCCTTGTGAACATTTTAACATACCACTGAATATCAACCAACAAATAATACGTTGCAAAGCAGAATCATTTTAAATTACACAAATACAGATATGTCACAGTAAATATATCTATATATTTGAATACTTTTAATAGATTTTTTCATCCAGAAAGAAACAAAGACAAAAAAACCCTTGAAAAATTAAACAAAACAATCACCAATGAATCGAGTAATTATTTATTCCATTGTGGTAACCATCATCGTTCTGTTAGGTGTAAACTTATTACACAAAACTGAGCCTATGAATTTAGCACAAAACGAATTAAAACAGAAGTATGCGACAAAACCGTCTCTTTCTGTGGATCATTCTCAATTTGATATTCTTAACCAGGAATTCAAAACACCTCAGGATGTAACAGAAGCATGTCTTAGCTGTCATAATAAAAGGCATGAAGAAATTATGCATTCCAGTCATTGGAATTGGGGTCGTGTTGCCTACGTTGAGGGTAAAGGAATTGCCAAAATAGGGAAACAAAACGTGATCAATAATTTTTGCATTGGCGCTAACAGTAACGAGCAAGCATGTGCAAAATGCCATATTGGTTTTGGAATGACAGGAAACCGATTTGATTTTCACAATGCACGAAATGTGGATTGCATGGTTTGCCATGATGGCAGTGAGGAATATATTAAAGGGGCTTCCATGGCAGGATATCCTGACAGAAGCGTTAATCTGAAAAAAGTAGCTCAAAGTGTGAACCGCCCTAGCATGGTCAATTGCGGAAGCTGCCATTTTTACAGTGGTGGCGGTAACAATGTGAAGCATGGAGACCTGGAAGATGCACTGCTAGCCTGCAACAGAAATACGGATGTACACATGGCACAAAACGGCATTAACTTGTCCTGTGTGGATTGTCACACTGCAGAAAAACACAAAATAAAAGGAAAACTTTATTCCGTTTCATCAACCAATGTAAACCGCTTAAACTGTGAAGATTGTCACACTTCCCGACCTCACCTTGATGATCTGTTAAACAGACATTATTCAAGAGTAGCTTGTCAAACCTGCCATATACCAACCTATGCAAAAGAAAATGCCACTAAGATGGCCTGGTATTGGTCTAAGGCCGGAAAATTAAAAGATGGAGAACCATTCCACGAAGAAGATTCATTGGGTAATCATACCTACCTATCGATAAAAGGAGAGTTTGAGTGGCGTAAAAATGTTGAACCTGAGTACTATTGGTTTAATGGTCATGCCAAACACTTTGTAGTTGGAGATACTATAGAATCAATACCGGTGCAGGTTAATAGCTTATTAGGCTCAGCAGATGACATGCACTCTAAAATATATCCGGTAAAAGTTCACCGAGGTGACCAAATCTACGATCCGGTAACTAAAATGCTTATTCAGCCCAAATTATATGCTCCTGAAAAAGGAGACAGCGCCTTCTGGAAGGATTTTGACTGGAACTTAGCTGCAGCAGCAGGAATGAAAGAAGTTGGTTTACCCTATAGTGGGAAATACGATTTTGTAGAAACTGAAATGTATTGGCCGTTGAATCACATGGTAGCACCTAAAGAAAAATCATTGGCATGTATTGAGTGCCATACCAGCAACAAGGGTCGCCTGGCATCTGTAGCAGGTTTCTACATGCCCGGAAGAGACAGAAATAAGTGGATTGATCTTTTGGGAAACCTTATGTTCTGGGGATCATTAATTGGTGTTTCGCTTCATGCTCTGGCTCGTTTATTCAATTCTATCCGAAAAGATGAAGTTGAATCGGAAGAGATCAATACAGATTATTAATCCATATTTTATAAAACTAAACACATGCGTAAAGTATACATATATAAAAAGTTTGAACGCTTTTGGCATTGGAGTCAGGCGGCTTTAATATTTTTTTTAGCTCTTACAGGTTTTGAAATTCATGACTCCATTCATTTATTCGGATTTGAAAAGGCTGTAGCATTTCATCGTTCAGCATCCTATTTATTATTGGCACTCATTGCTTTTAGTATTTTCTGGCACTTTACCACCGGAGAGTGGAAGCAATATATTCCAACCTTATCTAAATTAAAGGACCAGATACATTATTATTCTGTAGGCATGTTTAAAGGAGAACCACATCCTACAATAAAATCTGTAAACAATAAACTAAATCCGTTACAGGCAGTAGTTTACCTGGGCTTTAAACTGGTTATGGCTCCTATGGTTATTTTTTCCGGTTTACTTTATATGTACTATAAATCATTCGACGCAAATGATTTAATTGTAGCTCTGGATATTCCTTTAGAATGGATTGCTGTAATCCATACTCTTGGTGCTTTTTTATTAATATCATTTATAGTAGTACATGTATATATGACAACAACTGGTCATTCATTAACTGCCAACATAAAGGCCATGTTAACTGGATGGGAGATTCTGGAAGAGGAAGAAAAAAAGTCAGAAGTAGCTGATGATACTCAAAATATAAAAGAATAAATCATGATTACAGAAACACAAAAGAAATATATGAATCCGTATTTAGCTGGATTCTTTTTAGGCTTTGTGCTCTTAACTACAATATATGTAACAGGGCGTGGGTTAGGCGCTAGTGGAGCATTTAAAAGTGTTGTAATACAATCGGTGCAAACTATTGCTCCTGAGCATGCTGCTAATACGGGTTACTATACCGGTTATGCAGAAGAACACCCTGATGGCCCCATGAAATCGTGGCTTGTATTTGAAGTTTTAGGCGTGTTCATAGGTGCCTTTCTATCGGGTGTTGCATCAAACAGAATTGCTTTAAAACTTGAAAAAGGCCCTGGAGTGAAAAATACAACACGGGTAATTGGAGCTATTGCA
Source organism: Marinilabiliaceae bacterium (assembly GCA_050296935.1). Taxonomy (GTDB): domain Bacteria; phylum Bacteroidota; class Bacteroidia; order Bacteroidales; family Marinilabiliaceae; genus Saccharicrinis. Next base: position 17,421 of record JBNKRV010000050.1, read on the forward strand.
GGAGGAGCGTTATTCGGCTTTGGGAGTCAGCTCGGAAGAGGTTGTACATCCGGTTCTGCATTAAGCGGAATGGCAGTGATGTCGTTTGGTGGGATAATAACTATGCTGGCAATATTTGGAGTAGCCTACATGGTGGCCTACTTTTTTAGAAGTTTATGGATTAAAAAACATTAGTAGTATGGGACCATTAGTACCTGAAATAATAAGTGGAGAGCTTAATTATATCATTGCCCTGATAATAGGAATGGGGTTTGGATTTGCATTGGAACAAGCTGGTTTTGCTTCAACAAAGAAATTAGTCGGACTTTTTTATGGCTATGACTTTACTGTTTTAAAAGTGTTTTTTACTGCAGGAGTTACTGCTATGGTTGGGGTTTTAGTATTAAGTCATCTTAACCTGCTGGATGTTAGCATCATTTATGTTAACCCTACATTTTTATGGTCGGCGATTGTTGGCGGTGGAATCATGGGATTTGGATTTATTATTGGAGGATTCTGCCCGGGCACAAGTGCCTGTGCTGCAGCTACCGGAAGAGTGGATGGCATGGCTTTTATACTGGGAAGCGTAATAGGAATTTTTGCCTTTGCCGAAGGATATCCGCTATTTAAAGACTTGTATATGGCAGAAGCTTGGGGTCCGGTATTAATGTCGGATCAATTAGGCATGAGTCGTGAAGCCTTTGGTATTGTAATGATATTGATTGCTGCCGGAGCATTTGTAATGACACAGATCATTGAGAATCGTATCAATAAAAAGGAAACAAAATGGTTTAAGCCGATCATTATTAAAAACACCATATTGGTAGCAACACCAGTTGTAATTGTATTATTACTTATCATCACACCAACGAAAACTGAAATGATGAATACCCGTATCGATGAAAAAATAGCTGCGGGAGAATGCCATCCACGAATAATGAATCCAGACAAACTCGCCTTTGAGTTAATGAATCAGTATTATATGTACAATGTTGTTGATGTTCGAACTCCTGAAGAATATAAAGCATTCCATATTCCAACAGCTATCAATATTCCTCTCGCAGATTTACATAAAAGTGAGAATCTGGGTATAATCGTACAAAAAGTCAAAACCAACATATTTTACGGTGCTGATAGTATACAATCGCAACGTGCATGTATGGTTTCAAAATATTTCGGACAATCAGACAATTATGCTTTAAATATAAATGCGAATGATTTTAAAAAACAATTCTATTTAATTTCTGATCTAAAGGCAAACGGTTCTAAAGAAGATGTTGAGTTATACAACTTCAGGAAAGAGGCCGGGAATAAATTAAAAGAGATTGAAAAATCTGTGTCAAACATCAACCAACCAATTAAGAAAAAAGTAAGAAAAATCAAAGGCGGATGTAGCTAACTATTGCATTGATAATAAGAATAGTTTCATAGAAAAGGCTTTCGTTTTGTATAAATCAAAACAAAAGCCTTTTCTCTTTTCAGTCTGTTATTATTCGACACTCCTCTACTTCTGCTATTTAATGGCCACCAGGATATAGATTAAGAATGCCAAAGGAAATTAGAGAATCCTCCATTTACCACTTTTGTTATCGAAAATAACAGTATAAAGGCCGGCGATAAGTATTTACGTATTAACATATCGTACAAAATCATTTTGCAACGTCAATTCCTTATTTTATTTTTATTTAGGAAAAATTAATTGCTAAATTTGCCCGACAAAACGACTAAACATATTATATTATTTAGACATTGTCGTTATACAGCCATATATGAAATATAAACACAATGACGATATAGATACGTTGTGCTTAATTTAAAAAACCAAGATACATGAGAAAACTTACATTAATAGGATTATTGATTACTGGATTTGTTGTAAATGGATTCTGTACTGAATCATTAGCTGATAAGATACAATTTGCATCAGTTGGGAAAGCCAATGAACTTTTAACTCAAGATGATGGATTTACTAAAAGTTGGAGTCAATTTGATATTGATTCAAGAATGCATAAGCAGAATAGTACAAAGGAAGAATTATTTAGTTACATCACAAAACAAACTAGAGATTGGACATTAGATGAGAAAAACAAGATTCTTGCAATTTTTAAAAGCATTGACAAACAGATTGTAAAACAAGGATTTAATATAATTTTTCCCGATGAGATTTATTTTGTAAAAACTACGGCTGATGAGGAAGGTAGTGCTGGAGGATATACCCGAGCAAATTACGTTGTTCTAAAAAATGATATTCTGTCACAATCTAATGGGGATTTAAAACAGACTATCGTTCATGAGTTGTTTCATATTTTAACTAGAAACAATCCTGGCTTTAGAAAAACGATGTATAGAATTATTGGATTTAATTTAATGAATGACGTTGCATATCCTGAGAACATGAAAGCTTATAGGATTACTAACCCTGATGCTCCCCAGGTAGATAGTTACATTAGCATAAAAGTTGGTGGACAGTCAAAGGATTGCATGATGATTTTATATTCAAACCAAGATTATAATGGCGGTGATTTTTTTAAATATCTGAATGTCGGATTTTTAAGTTTAACAGGTGATTCGATTAAGACTATTGAATACATTGATAATAAACCAGTAATCTATTCATTCAAACAAGTATCTGGATTTTTTGAGCAAGTTGGCAAGAATACACAATATATTATTCATCCAGAGGAGGTACTTGCAGATAATTTTACATTTGCAATTCTCAATAATTCTGGACTTCAAAATCCAGAGATAGTAAATGAGATTAAAAAGAAACTTCAGGAATAAAAACTAAGCACAATCGAGTAGATGGCCAGTGAGCTAATAGCCCACTGGTGCACCTCTCACACCACTCCCGATTCTCGGGATATGGGTCTCGTATACGGCGGTTCATCTGGTATACTACAGTAGCTCTTTTCACCTGCCGTAGCTTTTCAATACTTTAAGAAAGGGCTGGCAAACCCGAAGTTTGTACCTCCCAGTCAAATTTCTATCCCCCAAATGTTCAGCCCTTCGCTTATCTGTGAGACCTACGGTTTCAGCGTGGTATTCGTAAAACCGGCTCGTATTCCGAAGCTACGAAGTCCGGCAGCTGCCAGACCTCCCACTCGGGACTTACACCCTATGAACCTGAGTTCGATATAAAATTAATGGCTCAAATCGCTTATAAATATTGAGTTTCAAGGAATGTTTGCGAAAGCATAGCGGGCTATGGTAAGCAAATATGACGCAGAAAATCGGTATTTATAAGTGAAATTCATAGCTTTTCATTAAATAAT
>JBNKRV010000051.1:0-2593 GCA_050296935.1 Marinilabiliaceae bacterium
TCATAGCTTTTCAGTAAATAATCGATTTACGGCTCTAAATTTTATCACCATAGCTCGCTATGTCTCAAAAATTTATATTGTAAATCAATCATTTACTGAATTTTGAGCTCGCTAATTTTAATCGAACTCAGGTTAATAACATTATATATTAACTATTGTGTTTAAATGCAATACACCTGGGTACATCTATTTTAATACAAAAGGAAAAAAACATACGTTAATCACACATATACACCATTTCATCTATTAAATCAGCACGTTCGTAATAATTGATAACCTCAAAGTTTCTTGTAACTATAATTAATTATATTTTTGCGTCAATTTAACAAACGGATAACCCCCTGGCTGGTCAGCTTTGCTATGAGTTTTTGGCGAACACTATAAAGTGGTGGCCTCGGGGCTCTGAATTGATCTAACTATTAATAATTAATGATGATGGGAAATAAGGAAGCTTATAACCAAATGTTGAACCAAGCCAAAGCCATTTCAACCGAAACAATTCAAACCCCGTACATGCCTGTTGGTATTTATTTACAAGAGGCCGAAGACCTGCACAGATGGGCTGCTAAAGATAAAGAACAATTGATGGCAGCAGGATTAAACGAAACAATTTTTGAAAGACTGGATACCTGTGCCGGAGCGCTGCGTGAAGCTCAAAGCATATGGATGGAAGGTTTAAAAAGTTCAGAGGATGCAGAACTGTTGTGGAAAGAGGAATCGCCAAAGGCGTTTGATTTCCGCGATGAGTTATTGCATACATTCCGGTATGCCTATCGCAAAGAGCCCTCTTTACTCTCAAATGTTGCATCCATTGCTGAAGGTGATGATATTCCGGATATGATTCAGGATTTAAACGATTTGTCTGTATTGGGGCTTAATCATAAAGAACCTCTTTTAAAAATTGGAGTTACTGAAGAAAAGCTGGCTTCAGCAGCTGATTTATCTGCACAAATGGCTGACATCCGGGCGGGTGCCAATGGTGATAAATATGAAACAAATGAAAAAATTCTGGTCAGAAATCAAATGTATACTCTTTTAAAGGAGTGTGTGGATGAAATCAGAGATTGCGGAAAATTTGTTTTTTGGAAGGATAAAAACAGATTGACTGGTTACCGAAGTCAATACAACAAAACCCAAAACAATAAGTACAAAGAAGATTAATTTTTCAACCTCATAAAAACTTCTGTTTTTATGAGGTTTCCTTTTTCTAACCATTATATCTTTTCCCTTTTCCGCTCATTTATACTTTATTAAAAGTATCTGGCTCCCCCCCTTTACAATACCCTATAAAAGTTTACAAAACGCCTTCAAAACCTTACAAATTCCCACTCCACCTTTACAAAATGAAGTTATTTTCTACAAGGGTGGCATCATTTTCTATCAGGTTGGTTTAAAAGTTTACAAATTGGCATTTACTACCTGTAAAAATGCAATTCTCTTCTACAAAATACACTTCCTCTCTTACAAAATAACATCACCTTCTACAAAAACGTATTATTTTCTACAAAATCCATGTGGTATCTAAATCGTCGGGATTAAAATACTAGAATGATGAACACAGAGACACAGGGACACCGAGTTTTTTAATCATTGTGTTACAAGCGGTTCATAGGGATTAATATTTATCAGATAAAAGAAACGAAAACACTTTTGTCAAGTACAAAACGACAAGTGGTAGATATTCCACCTATAAAGACAATGATTACTGAGCATCGGGTTTACCAGGTTCAATACCAGTGTGGAAATATCACGACAGGAGATTTTCCGGACGCTGTAAATGCTCCGGTTCAGTACGGGGACAATCTCAGCACCCGTCAGTATATCCCATACCAAAGGATTCCGGAACTACTAAAATGCATCAGTAACATATCAATTAGCGAAGGAACAGTATTTAATATGCTCAATAAGGTTGCTGATAGATTATATCCACTTTATGAAAACATAACGCAAAATATTGAGAATGCTAAGGTTGTGGGCAGTGATGAAACCGGAACAAATGTAATTAACAGCAAATACTGGATATGGACATGGCAAGCTGAAACAGAACATGTATTACAGTTTCGCCCGGCAGAGGTATTTCTACTAAAAAAAATAGATTTTCACAAGGATTTCCAGATGCAGTTCCACTTCATAAAAGAATAGTAAAATGGAAAGATAGTGTATTCACATGCTTGTTTTTTTCATCAAGTACCATTTGATAATAATGGATCTGAAAGGGCTATTCGGAATATTAAGGTAAAGCAAAAAATCTCAGGTGGCTTTAGGTCTGGAGGTGTTACTAATGCATTTGCGATCATCCGATCTGTTATTGATACCCCGGATTAAAAGAGATGCTAATGTTTTCAATTCCCTTTGCTCTTCTTCAGAAGACAATGTTCGTGGCTAATTTACTCTGTATTAACTTTATGTTCTGATTATCACCTGAGTTTTCACCTGTTTTCTTACAAACTACACTAAATTAAATAAATTATTATTATATATTTGAGGATCTTTTTTTAAACAAAAATATCATATACCAGATAAAAAATTTTAAGTAGAAACCAGTGTATACCAAACGTACCACTGTATTAATAAACTTATACCATGCTGAATA
>JBNKRV010000052.1:0-25791 GCA_050296935.1 Marinilabiliaceae bacterium
CTAATCCTCGGTAACTTATCGACCCGGTTAGATACTCGGCTACGATGGCCTCTTTACTGATGTTTTCTTTTTTCTTGTCCATGACTTTTTGTGCGGTGTTAATTTACACTATTTGTGTAAACCTATATCAGGACAAGTCAGAAATCGTTTTTTTTGAAAATAGCTACAAATAAAACACATTGAAAATTTAGTAAGAATCCAACTTACTGTTCCAGCCATAAAGCTTCTTGCTTTTTAAAATAATGTGAGTTTTGCCTGGCACAATTCAAGTAAACTTATTTCTGCGCATTTTAAATATAGCAATTATTCAGACAACACACTGAATACCAAGCCATATCACAGAGGGTAGCAATGTACCAGGCATCGCATTGTGATTAAACCTGCAATATGCAATCGGATTAAAAGCGTTCCTGCATAAAGTAAAAATCCCCTTCAGTTACTTGCAACCAAAGAGGATTTTAATTTAATTAAAAACTCAATCTAAAAACACTATAAAATAAAAGTCTTACAGAATTTATCTGCAGAAAACTATTGGCATCTAATTCTGAACTCAACGCGTCTGTTTTTTGCTCTGTTTTCTTCTGAATTATTAGGCACTATGGGTTCTGAAAATGGTTTATACCGAATAAAATTCAAAATACTACTTCTAGTTCACTTCGTTCCTAAAGTAGCTCGAATTTAGTTCGCACTATACCAGCGCATTTATAGTTTTAATTGGTATAAAAAGATCTGCCGCGGACATAAAAAAGCATAACATCGAAAGTTTGTACACATATTTTTAGAATGATCTGAACAACAAATCAATATTCGGTATATCTTTGCAGCCTAAATTTCAAATTAATTATGAATTCATATTTTAAACCCAAATTACTTACGCTACTTAAAAACGGTATTGATAAAAAACAACTCACATCAGACATATTAGCTGGTGTTGTTGTTGGTATTGTGGCATTGCCATTAGCCATTGCATTTGCAGTTGCTTCAGGTGTTTCGCCGGAAAAGGGTATTATTACGGCCGTAGTTGCGGGTTTCATAATTTCGTTATTAGGAGGAAGCAGGGTACAGATTGGAGGTCCTACCGGTGCTTTTATTGTAATTGTATATGGAATAATAGAGCAGTACGGTCTCAATGGCTTACTCATTTCTACCATTTTAGCTGGCATAATACTCATACTAATGGGAGTGTTAAAGTTGGGTGCTTTATTAAAATACTTCCCTCATCCTTTAATTGTTGGTTTTACCAGTGGTATTGCTTTGGTTATTTTTTCCACTCAAATTAAGGATGCTTTAGGTCTGGACATCGCTAAGGTTCCGTCGGACTTTATTGATAAGTGGACGGTATACTTCCAGCATATTAATAACATTGATTTTACAACTGTAATCATTACCATTTCAACCATACTGATTACGCTATACTCACGGAAAATCACCACCAAAATACCGGGTTCATTTATTGCCATACTATTGATAACTATTGTAGTTCAACTATTTCATATTCCTGTTACCACAATCGAATCGTTTTTTGGAGATATACCCAATAGTTTCAGTTTGTCTATACCTGATTTTGAGTTGAGCACTTTGCATTATTACCTGGCTCCTGCCTTAACTATTGCTTTATTGGGTGGTATTGAATCCCTGTTATCGGCTATTGTGTCTGATGGTATGATTGGTGGTAAACACAGATCAAACACTGAGCTTATTGCACAGGGTATTGCCAATATCATTACTCCGTTTTTTGGAGGGATTCCGGCTACTGGTGCAATAGCCCGCACGGCTACTAATGTTAAAAACGGAGGAAGAACTCCTATCGCAGGAATGGTTCATTCCATTACTTTGTTGTTGATTATGCTGTTTCTGGGTATATGGGCCAAGTTAATTCCCATGTCGTGCTTAGCCGGAATATTAATGGTTGTGGCCTATAACATGAGCGAATGGCGTTCATTCGTTGCCATACTCAAAGGTTCTTTGTTTGATATATTAGTACTACTTAGTACATTCTTTTTAACGGTTTTGGTAGATTTAACAATTGCCATTGAAATAGGTGTGGTTTTATCAGCCATATTGTTTATGAAGCGAATGTCTGACATTAGTGAAAAAAGGATAAATAATGTGGTGGATTCTGATGTTATTGAAGATTATACAGGAATTCCTGAAGGCATTTCAATTTATGAGATCAGCGGACCCTTGTTTTTTGCTTCTGCTAAAAGATATTCACAGGTCATTGAAGAGATTGGATTAAAAAGTTCGGTTCTGATTATCAGAATGCGCCATGTATCCTTTATCGACCAAACGGGATTGCATAATTTAAAAGAGACCTTAAAAATTCTGCAACATAAGGGTGTGATTGTCATTTTATCCGGACTGAGTGTTGATATTGTTAAAGATCTGGAGAAAAATAAAATTACCAATATTATAAAAAAAGAGTGCTTGTGTGATTCCTTTGATAATGCATTGACAACGGCCAAGGAAAAATTAAATCTCACTGTATAAAACAGATCGTACAGAGTCCTATAAATAACGACATCCGGGATTACAGGGTGTAGCTTCGATAATGTTTACTTTGGTTCTTTATCCAAACTTGAAATGTAATCGGGTTTGGAAGAAACGCTATTTATATTCACTATTGTCCGGTAAATATTCGATTTTAATTATTTGTTAACCCTTGTCTTCGAGCCAGACAGGCTTTTACTTTTTCGCTACAGCTCGAAAAAGTAAACAAAAAGAGCCGCCGCTGACATGAAAAACCTAAAAATCAGTGCACTTCACTAAAAGAAAAGAACTCACTGCGTTCAAACAGCTTTTCTTTATTAACGTTTCGTTTTCTGATTTTTTTAACGCTTTTTCATGAAGGCGGAAATACTACCCTGATATTTGAAAGATACCTTATAATCCGTTAGAAATAAAGATTGTGCTAAGGTTAAATAGTTTATACCGGACACTAATGATTTATATTATAACCTATAGAATATTATTAACCTGAGTTCGATATAAAATTAATGGCTCAAATCGCTTATAAATATTGAGTTTTAAGGAATGTTTGCGAAAGCATAGTGGGCTGTGGTAAGCAAATATGACGCAGAAAATCGGTATTTATAAGTGACATTCATAGCTTTTCAGTAAATCAATCATTTACTGAATTTTGAGCTCGCTAATTTTAATCGAACTCAGGTTATTAATTTTAAACCCTGATTTTTATTATTTTATAGAGTGATTATAGTAAATTAGCACTTCTATAATCATTCTGTATGCTCAAAATCAAATCAAACCAGGATCTAAACTTAATATCCATGCAAAAATTCATCACCTTACTAGTTGTTATTGTCTTTATTTTCAGTTGTAATTACTTGCCACAAAGCAAGGGTGCAATGGTTGATTTAAAACCCAATGATTCCATTGGCGAGAGAATAAGTGCACACAAAATGCATGAACTTAAATTTGGTCATATAAACTCTGTTTCAGAGGAATACTGGGACAGCTTGAATCACGTGACACATTCTGCATCAAAGAAAAATATGGGTACTTTGCGAACTGATTATAAAACCTTTGGATGGCATATATACTCTAATGGCTCTGCCTATAAAGAATACAATTTTAAATTATTGTGGGGCATATCTTATTTTGCATACAGTGTGAACCCCGAAAACGGATCGTATAAAAAAATACATCAGTGGAAAACAACTGCTTTAATCGATAGTGCAAAAGCGAACGACTGTAAGGTATTTTTAACCATAACTAATTTTGGTCAAAAGGAAAACGAACAATTTTTAAGCAATGCAAAATCTCAACAAACATTAATTGACAGTGTACTAACCTTGCTTAAACTCCGTGAGGCTGATGGCATTAACATTGATTTTGAATCGATACCAGCATCTTCTAAAAACCAATTTACGGCATTTATAAAACGAATTACGCAAAGTCTTAAAAAAGCCAATCCTAAATATCAGGTATCCGTATGCCTTTATGCTATTGATTTCAATCATATTTTTGATATCAAAGCCATTAATCCGTATATCGATTTTTATACCATGATGGGTTATGATTATTATGGTGGATTTAGCACCTATGCTGGTCCGGTTACTCCTTTAAAAAGCAGTAAAACATTCGGTCAATTCTGCCTTGAATATTCAGTAAAGTCCTACTTACAAAAAGGCGTGATACCTTCAAAGCTGATTGTAGGTCTTCCATATTACGGAGCTGGATGGAACATTAAGGATACCAGTATAATTTCAAAATCTTTACAATTTAACTCTCATAAGAGTTACAAAACTATCAAATCAACATATATTGATTCAGATCATACTCCAGTACTATTTGATAGTATCAGCTTAACGAATTATTGCAATATCAACCTTAAAAACGGAGAGTATGAGCAGTTGTGGTTTGAGGATGTTCAGTCCTTAACCTTAAAATACGACTGGATAAAAAAACAGAAGCTTGGTGGTGTTGCCATATGGGCCTTGGGTGATGATAATGGTTATCATGAATTGTGGGATCTAATGCTTAAGAAATTTGGTAAAGAATAATTGGCTATCTTATTCAACGATTGCTGAGATTCATACAAATCACGAAACTAAGCAAACTTAAAACACTGATTTTCAGTGTTTTAATTCACATTATAAATATAATAACCTGAGTTCGATATAAAATTAATGGCTCAAATCGCTTATAAATATTGAGTTTTAAGGAATGTTTGCGAAAGCATAGCGGACTATAGTAAGCAAATATGACGCAGAAAATCGGTATTATTTCACCATCGGGATTTCTCATTTACCCCACAATATTTTTATCGATTTCAATACCCAGTTTTTTTATCTTTCTTTTTAAAGCATCTCTTGAAATACAAAGCAATTCAGCGGCTTGGGTCTGATTCATATCGCATCTCTTAAGGGCTTCAATAATTAGTTTCTGTTCATTTTTTTCCAGGCACAGCGAATCAAACTTCAGTGTTGTATTTTTATTTTCACCTTTCAATGGAAAATCCTCCGGTAACAGCTCCTCTCCATCTAATAATATCAAAGCCCGTTCAACCATATTTCGCAATTCACGCACATTTCCAGGGAAATGATAGGATTGTAGCTTCTGAATCAAATCGGAATTAATAATTGGCACAGGCATGCTTTTTTTACGGGCAAAAGACTCCACAAAATGATTCAACAGAGGCTTAATATCTTCCGGACGCTCTCGTAATGGTGGTATATTTATTTCAATGGTATTGATACGATGGTAAAGATCAATCCTGAATTTCTCTTCCTCCATAAGTTTTTCAATATCCTTATTCGTAGCAGAAATAATGCGCACATCCACTGGAATTTCTTTGTTGCTACCTACCTTTTTAATTTTATTCTCTTCTATGGCTCTTAGTAATTTTGCCTGCAAGGCAAAGGGCATATCCGCTATTTCATCTAAAAAAAGGGTGCCGTTATTGGCCAATTCAAAATAACCCTTCTTATCTTCCCTAGCATCTGTAAAGGCTCCTTTTACATGACCAAAAAACTCACTTTCAAGCAATGTTGAAGGTATAGCTGAACTATTTACCGGAGCAAAAACCTGCTCATTACGTGGACTTCCATAATGGATGATACGAGAGATAATTTCTTTGCCGGTTCCATTTTCACCCGTTACCAACACATTCACATCCTTATCTTTTGCCGCTTTTAAGGCAATTTTAATCACTCTTTTTATGGCCTCACTTTCGCCAATAAAATCTTTTTCAATCATCCCCTCCAGTTCCTTTGAAACCAGAGACCCCCGATCCTCGGCCTTTTCAAGTTTATTTTGCAACTCCACAAACTTACCGGTACGTTCTACAGCCACCTGAATATCCATCACCTGAAACGGTTTACGAATAAAATCAGAAGCTCCCTTACGCATAGCTTCAATCACCATATCCATATCACCGTAACCACTTATCATGATCACCTCCGTTCCCGGATATTCCATTTTCACTTTTTGAAGTACGTCCAATCCATTCATACCCGGCAACATAATATCCAGGATAAGAATTCCGGGATGTTGAGCCTCTAATACCTGAAAACCCTCATTAGGTGTGTTGGCAGTATATACCTCAAAATTTCGTTTATCCAGATGATACTTCAATTTTTCCGTTATGCGGGTTTCATCATCCAGAATCAATATTTTTAAGTTGCTCATGTAGCTTGAAATATTTTAGCCGTTAGCTTTTGTTAGTTTGATTTTTGCTATTGGTAACAGGATAAATTACTTTCATCACGGTACCATCCATCACTCTGCTTTTCACTTCTATTCTTCCATTCATTTCATTTACCAAACGATAGGAAATAGATAATCCCAAACCGGTCCCTTTACCCAATTGCTTGCTTGTTACAAAAGGTAAAAAGATATCTGTTTTCTTATCCTGAGGAATCCCTACCCCATTGTCCCTGATCTCAATAAACACTTCCTCTTTTTCAATTCCTGTTCTGATGGCAATTTCCTTCTTGTAATTTTCATCTTTCTGTTCTCTTTCATCCACTGCATCGCGGGCATTAGATAATAAATTATGTATTACTTGTTCCACTTTATGAGGATTACCAATTACGTCGGGGACTTTATTATTGAGTAATAATTTCAGGTTAATATTATGGGTCTGGTATTGTCTGCTAATCATTGAAATTGCAGAACGAACACAATCTGACACTGAAAAACTTTCATACACACTTTCTTTCTGTCCACTTGAAAAAACCCTGATATGATCCACAATTTCACGTACCCTTACAATATCTTCAAATATTTCGGATATGGACTGCTGTACATATTCCGAATCAGGTTTTTCTTCTTTAAGCTCATACTTGATACTTTCTGCAGAAAGCGATATATTTTGAATGGGCTGATTGATTTCATGGGCAATACCAGCCGCCAATTCACCTAAAGAAGAAAGACTTGCCTGATGCACAATGATCTGTTGCTGCTCTTCCTGTTTGTAAAGTGCATCCTTAATTCTAAGTTCCAGATTTCTGTTTTCTTCGCGTTTTAAATAATACCTGTAATAGATTATAAATACCAGTATTAGTACCACCAGAATGGTAAATCCAAATGACAGTCGCCACTTGGAAAGATTTTCCTTCTCCAGGCGAAGTCTGTAATTCTCATTTTTCGCCTGCAAATATTCATTCTCCTGTTTTTCCTGCTCTAAATCATGAACAGCAAGCGTATTTACAAATTGCTCTGCATTTTGTTCTAAAGCTAAAAAATCAGATACATCGGCGTAGAGTACCTGATATTCATAGGCATTTTTAAAATCGTTCAATCGTTTGTATAAAAGAGAAAGTTCAAGGTAATTGGTTTGTAAAATATCACGGGCGTTAATCACCTCTGCCAACTTAATACTTTTTTTATGATTGACTATGGCCAGTTTAATCAGGTTATAATCAGACAGGATTTTTGCCAGATTTAAAAAAGTCATGGAGGCACCATAATGATCGTTTAACTTAATCTGCAATTCCAATGCTTTGGAATAAAGATCCTGAGCAGTATCCAATTCCCCTTTTAAATAATATACGGTAGCCATGTTGCTCAAAACTGAAGAAATGCCCTGCTCATCACTTCGCTTATTCAATTCCTGCAGCAGCAAATTGTAATATTCAATTGAGGAGTCATAATTTTCCTGATTCATCATTATATCTCCAATATGCCCCCATATTGAAATCTTATCATAGTTACTCCCCTCCCCTTCATCCGGAATATTATCGAGTGCTTTTCTGTAATTTTCAAGAGCTATGGAGTAATCGCCCAGATTTTTATAAACATCACCCATCTGTTCATAGGTACTTACAATCATCTCAGTATTATTCTCGCTTAAGTAAATAAGTAACGAACGTTTATAGTTATCCAGTGCTTTCTGAAACTTCTCTAACCGGTAAAAGGTAGTTGCCAAAACCGACACTCCATGCTGGTCGCCAATGGATTTATAAGTTGATAAGGATTTTTTATAATAATCTAATAGCTCATCATATTCACTTAAAAAATAATAGCCCATGCCCAGGTTCCCATAGGCTTGAGCCTCACCTTTTTTGTCATTTAATGATTGCGCTATTTTCAGAGCCTGACCAGCATATTTTATGGCTTTTTCGGCATCTGAAGAAAGATAGTACCTGGAAAGCTGATTATAAACTTCAACCTTTTCGGGATGAGAGGCGTTTTTTAATTTCCGATGTAAATTATCTAATACAGATTCTTCTGCTTGTATGGATGAAGTTAAATTTACAATGACTACGACAAAGACTATAAGGAGCTTATGCAACATGAAGTAAAATTAATCTAAATATTTGAACCATTTAACTTAAAGGATAGTTGACCGGAATACTTAAACTGCTTTACTTTTTTCACTTCCACTTCTGCACTTTCGATCCTATCAAATTCCAGAATAGTATTTAAAACCATACGCGCAAAAGCCTCTAAAAGATTAAAATGACTATTTTCTGCTCTTCCTATAATCTCCAGCGTTAAACCTTCAATATTAAATGCATCTTCCGGATCATCACTTTGTTCTTCCAGCACAGTATTATAAGCAATACTTAAATTAATGATGAACTCTTGTCTGTTAATTTCAACGTCAGGTGCAAATCCAACATAACTTTGCACCACCATATTGTTAATATTAAATACTCCCATGAATCATAGTTTTGCTAATAAAAGTAGTAAAACTATGATAACATTTACAATAGATACAAAGATTTTAAATGCCGTTGATGAGAAAAGGATTAAAGAATAATTTAAATGACTTATAGCTAAAGCGATACGCTCTTAAAAATAAGATTTAGCTACAACATTCATCTACAAGTAATTACCCCGATATTTTAATTATATACCAACTCAACGATTTTTTCAAGTCCTTGTCTGTCTTCATCATCAAAATTAGATAAATCACGACTATCAATATCCAGAACGCCGCATACCTTTCCATCTTTATGAAATAAAGGCACTACTATTTCTGATTTAGATAAGGAACTACAAGCAATATGCCCCGGGAAAGTTTCAACATCATCCACAATTATAGTTTTTTGCTGATTGACACCGGCCCAACATACACCGGTATCTTTTTTCAATCTTAAACAAGCCAAAGGCCCCTGATAAGGGCCAACCAGAAGCTCTCCTTCCTGAAGCAAATAGAATCCAGTCCAAAAATACCCTTTCATTTTATGATGAAGTATAGCGGAAATCGTAGCCATCCTGGAGACTGGACTGTTAACCGGATCTGTTAATTCCTTAATTTGGTTATACAGTCTTTGGTATTTAGATGATTTTGTTGACATACGTTATATAAAAAAAACGCAAGATATGTATTGAAAACATATCTTGCGAAAAAATATACAAAAATCAATATTTGATAACTAATTCACTAAACTGACTAAGTTTTAGTCATTGATTAACTTAATCCTCAAGCATACTCTGAAGCTTCTTTCTGGTAAAGAAAATACGGCTTTTAACTGTACCAATTGGCAAATCCAATTCTTCAGCAATCTCCTTATATTTATACCCTGAAGTATGCATTGTAAACGGAATTTTAAATTCGTCTTCTAATTTTTCAATACTCTGATTCATTTCATTTACCGCCTGAACCATTTCTGGTGTTTCAGATGCATAATTCCCTTTAAAAGCAACCCTGTATGCATCTTCAGCTGAATCAAATGTACTTCTGGTTTTCTGAACTCTTCTATAATTATTAATAAAAGTGTTTTTCATGATTGTAAAAACCCAAGCTTTAAAATTGGTGTTCGATACAAATTGCTTTCTGTATGTAAGAGCCTTCAATGTTGTCTCTTGCAATAAATCGTTGGCATCTTCCTCATTTGCAGTCAAACTAAGTGCAAAATACCAGAGCTTGTCCTGCAAGCTCAAAAGTCTATCATTAAATTGCATTGCTGTCATGGCGTTATATTTTGCTTGTTCTTACTTTTTTACACATTATAATGTTTAACAAATATAGTTCATCTATAAACGATACCAAAAGATTTTAAACTCTTTTTTTATTCTATTTTTATTAATTCTAAATAAAAAAAGTGCTTAAATATTGAATATCAAACACTTATATATTTCACATTTGTCAAATCTAAATTACCACAAATTTACATACTTTAAAAGCTTTGTTCAAGTTTAAACAAAAAAAAAGGATGCCAATTTAACATCCTTTTTAACTTATTTTTTTAGCTTACTATTTAATAATCAGCTTCTCAGAACTTAATTTATCACCCATTTTAACAGTTACCAAATAGGTTCCTTTTACGGAAATATCCGGTTGTATCGGTTGTATGAATTTATCATTACCCTTAAAGTAGGAATTATGATAGGCCATTTTTCCGTTCATTGTATAAATTGAAAGTTCAATACTTCCAGTATACAAGTCATTTATAATCAAGTCAAAATTCCTTGATGTTGGATTTGGAGATAACTGCAATTCAAACGAAGATACCGTATCATCGAATATACCGGATACTTCCTCCTGAATCCGAAGAAAATCAATAGCCCATCCCCATCCTGTTTCTAAGGGATCAGAGTGCAATCTAAACCTGATTAGTATAGTATCCTGTGCTGAAAATGTATCGTGAAGATTAATGACATGTTCTACATATTGCATTGCATCAGGCGTATCGCCATAAGAATTGATTCCATCATCCCATTTTGAAGAATATGTAAAATCATATCCATCTTTTAATGGCAACCAATTAATTCCATCTTTGGTACCTTCAACAACCACATAATCATAAAAATCGCTATCAGAAAATGCAGATCCTTTTTCTCCGGATTCTACATAGGCAATATCCACATATTTAATAAAGGCCATATCAAAATCAGACTTCACTACAACCGGATATTTCAATGTATAAATAAATTCATCATTTTGTCCATATGGATGTGAAGTTGTAATCGCATTATTACCAACATCGTTGGCATTAATTGAAAACCCATTACCGTAGAAATCATCAAGTCTGTCACTAAAATCATTTGAATAGGCAATAACCGGATCCAGTAAGTTTACTGAAGGAATATCCTTACTGTTTGAATAATAGACCATACCACTCTGATAGCCTCTCATTTGAACACGTTTTTGAGTTCCAGTCATGGTGCTGTATAATGTATCCCGTTGGGTTCCTGCCTTTATATTTCCGGAAGTTGTATATAAGTTATCATCCAAATAAATTTCAACGGAATCCAAATCAACATCAAATACAGTTTCCAGAACAATATTGCCTGAAGGAATTACGCCTATTCCCTGAATATATGGATTACTAATTGCATTCCTCAAACCATCTCTTTTTACAGTCCAGACACCTAATCCATGTGTACCAACTATAATTTCATCTCCAACAATTTTCATATCCCAGATTGAAACGGCTGGAATCCCATTATCCGCATAGGTCCATGAATTTCCATTGTCGGTTGAAATAAATAAACCTATTTCAGTACCGGCCCACAATTCATTGGTATCAAAGGGCATTACTAACATAGTATTCACAGCTACATCCGGAAATCCATTTGAACTATTGGCAGCTCCATTTAGGCCAAAACCAGAAATATCTTCCCAATTCTGTCCCAGATCTGTTGTTCTGAAAATTTTAGGATAGTCGGCATATGAAAAAATAGCGTAAGCTGTATTGGGTTCTGTCGGGTGAGTCACAATATTGGTTATATCACCCAAATCCATCGCATTAGGAACAGCAGTAAAAGTTTCTCCTCCATCAACAGATACGTGAATATTTCCAATAGAATAGCTATTATCTGAATTCATTACATTACCTGCCCAAACAATATCAGGATCTGCCTCACTAATTGAAATCTTGGGTGATCCACTACCAAAGGCCCATTTGTCACCCATCGGGATATTCTTCCAGTTGATTCCAAAATTGGCAGATTTCCATAAACCGGATGCACCTCCGACAAATACCAGATTGGGATCTATTTTTGAACCAGCTACTTTTGTCAGAAATGGTGCGTTATCTGAAGTATTATCGCCAATAAGTTCTGATACATCAGACCATCCCGAACCTCCATCTTCGGAAACACTAATAGAATTATAGTAGATTGATCCCATTAATCGGTTGGGTTCCCTGCTATGCCATAATACATCAAAACCATCACCTCCTAATGCTTCTGTCCAATCACTTGTAACTGTTGGGTTCGCACCTGAGATATATGATCCATTATCTTGTAATCCTCCAAAATATCTATACTCATATGGGTGCCTGCTAATTCCATAAAACTGTGAAGTAACATAGCCATTTGACTTGCTATCCCATGTTGTACCACCGTCATTAGAATAACCTACTCCACCATCATTCCCGACAATTAATGAAAAAGGTGAACCCACATTCACAACTGTTATATTATGATGATCGGCATGAGAATAATCTGAAGCTGTTGTATTTGCAGCCCAATTGGTTAACTTCTCAGCCGTTAGAGTTCTGTCTTTTAGTTCATAGGAACTCAGCGTTATACTTGAAGTTGGTAAAGAGGATTCATTCCATAAAGCTCCTTCCGGTAATTGAGGATACACGGCAGTTAATAGCTGATAAGATCCCGGACTTGCAGAGATGCTGGCATTAGCTGCTGTACCGTTATAAATGCTATTATACACAATAATAACTTCATAACTATTCTCATACAAATCAAAAACACCATTCCCGTTATAATCAATAAATGAGGCATTTAATTGCTTATTGGTACTTGTATTTACAATTTTAAATGGTACATCCACATAATCTTCATAGCTAAGTGATAACTTATCCTGACTAAAATCTTTTGAAAAAGATTCCGGACTTATACTATGACTTAAACGATGTGCTTTTTGTGTTCTTCCTGTTCCAAACTGGATTTCAATATTTGTATTAAAACCACTGAAAGCTTCATAAAACACAACTCCTCCTTTTGCATGAGTACCCTTAAAATTATCAAAATCAATGTTTGATGAAAGTCCGTTTGATATACTATAAGCTAAATTACCCTTATCAGTTACTTCGTTTCCTACGGTAAAGCTATATAAATCAATTCCACCTATAAAACCTTTATTTGCATCATCCGGGTTAACAGCCAATACATTATTATACCAGCCTTGCTCTCCAAGAAACTCAGTAGCAGCTCCACTCTCAACACCCTGCGCCCAACTATATCCTCCATCAAATGAATAGTACAAAAGGGAGTTACTGTCCATGGCATACAATTTATCAGGATTTGTTTTGGAAATGGTTAATTCAATTCGCCCAACTCCGCTTAAATCTTTTACCTGAAACCAACTTTCTCCTCCATTCTCAGTTTTGTAAATACCATTATCATTTAATGCCACCCACAAAACATTATCATTAGCTGGATGAAGAATCAGTTTTTGATATCTACCCATACTTCCTTGTTCAGGAGTAATATTTGTCCAGTTTATTCCACCATCTACAGATTTCATCACAATATCATTGGTTGATGCCCATACCAGATTTTCATCCGTTGAAGAAACTACAATGGTATTAATATAATGAAACCAGGAATGTGTTGCGGTAAATGCCAATTGATTCCAGGTAACTCCTTTATCGGTACTTTTAAATATCCCTTGTCCTCTAACTGCATCGATACTATAATACCCTTCTCCTGTTCCGGCATAAATTACATTGGAATTTGAAGGAGCAAAAACCAGGCTTGCGATAGATAAATTAGGCATATCCGGTGAAATATTCTGCCAGCTATTTCCTGCGTTTGTCGTTTTCCAGATTCCTCCGGATATTGCACCGGCATACCAGGTCTGACCTGAAGCATCATCAGGATCCACAGCAATGGTTCTGGTTCGTCCCCCAACATTACCGGGGCCTCTTTGCTGCCATGGCAAACTAACAGTGGCGGCCTTTAATTCAGCCTTATGCGTAACTGCAGATTTAAGTTCAGTTAATTTATAGTTTTGTCCATAATCATTTTTTCCATATCCGGAGGTCAGCATTTTTTTATACTGCACATATTTGTCCGGTTGATCAGGCTTGGCATATCCTCTTTTTCTTCTTTCAATTTTTTTATTGATTTGTTTTTGGATAAGTTCCTCAGAAGTGAATTTTACTATTTTTTTGCGATGAAAATCAGGTTTATTCGCAGTAAAATATACAACAAAGGCAATAACTGCTGTAACTAAAAAAAGGATGTATTTCTTCATTATTAATTGATGAGTGAAAAAAAAATTAAAACGTCGACTTGTATTTATATAATGCGACGAAGATAAAAAATGAAATGCCAAATAGCTATTATATCATTTCATTTATACTTTAATATAACAAAAAAGATACATTATTTCTATGAATCAACAATTCAACTACTCAATTCTAACATTCAAATTGCTGTGAGATAAAATAAATGAAAAATCAGTATCATTTTTTACATCATAGCAAAGCCTATTGCTCATTTAGCTCAACGTTTATATAAAGTCCATCAGCACGTTTTTCTGATATCTGAGAAAGATTGTTTCTGAAGTTGTCAAACAAACGTTTATTCACTTCAAAAATCAGGTTATCAATATTTTTTGTATAGAATTCAAACTCTCCTTCGGCATTCGTTTTAATCGAAAAGAGAATTTTTGAACCTTCATAGATATTTATAGTTGCTTCATTTACCGGCAACTGTAATTTTTCAGATATTACTTTACCCTCATATCTGATAAATTCAAAATCTTTTTCCTGCTGATAGGCATATATATCATCTTCTCCCTGACCTCCCGGTCGATTTGAAACGAAGTATCCTGACAATCCATCCTCTAAAACAAATATTCCAAAATCATCAGATGATGTATTTATCGGGTAACCCATATTAAAGGATTGGTAATAGCCATCACTACCCGGCATACAATAATATATATCCAGTCCACCCAGCCCCATTGGTTTATCGGATGCATAAAATAAGCGGCCTTCTGAATCTACATATGGAAACATTTCATTCCTGTCGGAATTAACTTCCGGACCCAGATTTACTGCCTTCGTTAAGAATCCATTCCTGTACTCTGAATAATAAATATCCAAACCTCCATATCCACCTTCCATATCTGAAACAAAATAAACACCTTCATCTCCACGGGTAACAAAAGCATGCATATAAGAAGCCCCCTCCTTCCGGATCAGAGGAATTAATGAGGCTGATTTTTTCCATTGCTCATCCTCATCTTTATGTGAGATATAGATATTCAACAGGTTTCTTTTTAAGTCTGAAGAATAGTGATTGCGGGTGATAAATGCTATTGAGTTACTGGTATTAAAAGCAACCGGACCATCATTGTATCTGGAGGAGAGATTCGAGGATAAAATTCCGGGAGGGTCAAAATTGACAAACCCACTTCCTTTTGATGCATAAATTTTATAAAAACCACTTCCGTCTCTAATATCCTTTCTTTTAATTGGACTTAGCGTACTCCTGTTTGAACAGAATACCAGTTGATTATTATGTATAACAGGACCGATTTCGGAAAATTCAGAATTAATCTGAAGAGGAAAAATTTTAAAATTCATTGAATCGCGAACTAATTTAGTCAGGAGTAACGTTCCTTCCATATCCACCTCTTCACCAGCCTCTTCGCTCATGGAAATATAGGTTTTCAGGTATTGATCAGCTTCCTCATATCTGCCTGACTTTTTCAGTTCCTGAGCAAGCAAATAAAAAGTACTTCTATCCACTTGAGGTAAGTCCTTTGCTTTAAGATACCATTCCACCGCTTTTTGAACTTCTCCCAGATGCCTGTAACAATCTCCTAACCGGCATCTTACATAATACAATGAATCTCCTTCTCTTTCAATATCTGCATATAAGTCAATTGCTTTATGGTAGTTATAATCATAGAAATACCGGTCTGCCTTTTTCACCTGCTTCACTTGAGCCTGAGCAAAAAGAGACATGAATAAAAATATAAATACAGTAACAATTCTGAATCGAAGGTGACACATTTATTTTCTACTATTTAAGCAAATCAAGGGTTGAATATATAAAATACCGAAGGCGGAAAGCCTTATTCTTTATAACCTGAGGAAAAGCCCCAAGAATTTTATACCCCGTTTTATTTCACACTAAAAGCTTGCAACCAAAGCTATATTTTTCAGATTTTCTATCTTTTAGTTATAACATTAACTCTTGATTCGCATTATTTATAATATTATACAAAGCATTAACTAATATACTAAATTTGTTCCCTTTTGATATTGATTCAACATTGAAGTTTTCAATTATCAACTTTAAAAATATCTTGGATTCGCAACTCGTTCCTTTTTAAATCGAAATTCATAATTTATCATAACCTCATGCGTACCGTTATGATAAGACTTCAGCTGATTGGTATTTAGATCAAAAGCGTATCCTAATTTTAGTTGAGGAGTGACTTGATATTGCACAATTCCTCCGAATGAATCTTTAAGGCGATACATAATTCCCAACCATATCTTATCATGAATAACTGTATTTATATTACCATCAATACTAAATGGTGCCCCCTGAGCTAACCTGCTCATTATTGATGGTCGTATTACAATCCAATCATTAACTCTGTAAACAAATCCTGCCATGGCATAATAATGTCGTATCTCTTTGCCATTTCCAAAGGTTTCGTTATCGGAGTTATATTTATTTTCAATGATTTTGGGAACAGAAAGACCTGCATAAAAATGATCTCCGTATAAATAGGCACCGAAACCAAAATTTGGTAACAAGGTTTGCTCCACATTAACCGGATAAGCATCGTCAATGCTCTGAGTCCTTTGCAAACTATTATAATCTATGGAATAATGCGTAAATCCTCCATTTAGTCCCAACGATAACTTAACACCCTCATTGATATTTAAATGATAAGCATAATCGATATATAGTGACGTTTGATTGACGGGTCCGAATGAATCATAAATAATGGAGGCTCCTCCGGCCATATTTTCAATTATTGGAGAGTGACCTGTTAAAGTCGCCGTGGTTGGAGCTCCATCAAACCCAACCCATTGCTGCCTGCCCAGCATCATAATGCTCAATACCTCGCGCGAACCTGCATAGGCAGGATTTATAGCTAATTGGTTAAACATATATTGCGTAAACATGGGATCCTGTTGAGCATAAACACCTGAAGAACCAGAAATAACTGCAATGAGAACCAGAATCACTCTACACTTAAGAAGCCTTTGCATGAATTCCTGGGCATAGGTATAAATTACCCTATCGATAAATTTGCGGTATGAATATTTCAGTTTCAACATTTTACTATTTTTTAATAAATACTGACCCCTTAATAACTTTCGTTTGATTGCCGTCTTTTAATTTAACAACATAAAAATAAGTGCCTTGAGGTAACTCATCCGACCCAATAGCTGAATTAGCTGATCGACCGTCCCACGAACCATCGTAATTCTTCATATGATAAACTTCCCCACCCCATCGGTTGTATATAAATATCTCATTACTATCATAATCGCTCACGCCCTGAATCACAAAATAATCATTTACCCCATCTCCATTGGGTGAAAACGTTTCAGGAGCATCAATGCGTTCAGCACAATCATCATAATCATCTCTGAAATCAGGTATCCCATCACCATCACAATCTCCCGTACCCTCCTCAGCATCAATAACTTCATCATTATCACTATCTGTATCTCTGTAATCAGGAATGCCATCTTCATCGGTATCCAATGG
Source organism: Marinilabiliaceae bacterium (assembly GCA_050296935.1). Lineage (GTDB taxonomy): Bacteria > Bacteroidota > Bacteroidia > Bacteroidales > Marinilabiliaceae > Saccharicrinis. The sequence goes on from JBNKRV010000052.1 coordinate 17,632, forward strand.
CACATCAATACACTTGTCATTTATTGCAGCTTCAATCAAGTCACTGATACCATCATTATCTGAATCTGTATCCAGTACATCCGGAAACTCATCCAAATCAGTATTAGAATATTGCTCCTCATAATAATCAGGAATACCATCATTATCGCTATCTGACACACTAATTATAAAGGTAAGAGAGGCATTTCCACAATTACCTGAATGATCGCATCCCTGATATAAAACAACCTCCTCTATACAATAAACTCCTGCTTTGGAGGCATATGATATTTCTCCATTATTGATGATGGTAAATTCACCTGTGAGTGAGGTATAATCACCAAACACAACGGTTATAGCATCCCCATTTTCGTCAGAATCATTATCCTGCACATTAATATTAACCATATCACCATCCACCATATAAACGGTATCGCTTACACATTCCGGAGCTATATTCATTCTGCTTACATTAATAGTGATTGTAGCAATGGCACATGAACCATTGGTATCGCAAATCTGGTAATCGAAAGCATCTACTCCTGAAAATCCATTGGCCGGCGTATAAGTAATTTCTCCTGTTAACGATTGTACCAAAGCATTTCCGTTTTGAGGTAAACTGATTAACTTGACAGATGTGATATCCAGATTATCATCAATATCAAAATCATTATTCACCACATTAACACTTACCGGAGTTTCCTGACTAGTGGCAACCTCATCGTCCTGAGGAGATGGTGCATCATTTTGTGGCAACACAGTAACAGTTACCTGTCCATTACTACAAAGTCCCTCATCATCACAAACTTCGTATATAAATACATCTTCACCATAATAATCATCATTTGGAGTATAATAAACTTCATTTACACCACCAACAATACTTACCTGTCCATTAGATGGTTGTGTAAATACAGTGAGGGTAAATGCTGAGGCATCTGAATCAATATCCGAATCATTACTTAACACACTAAAATAAACCGATTGGTCCTCTAATGTTTCGGCTACATCCGGTTGTGTTATCGGCGGATCATTAACTGGGGTAACCGTAATGGTAACATTCGCTTCATCGCAATAACCTGTTTCATCGCAAATTCTATAACTTAATACATCTGTACCGTAATAGTTTTGATTTGGAGTATAAGATATGGTACCGGATATATTGTCTACTTCTGCTATTCCATGCTCAGGATATCTGACAATAATTAAGGTGCTTAAATCTATATTTGACTGAGGATCACTATCATTTTCAAGCACTTCAAACTCAGAAGAAACATCTTCACTTGTTTCAAAAACATCATGCACAGCACTTGGTGCTTCATTTTGAACATTCACCGTTACTGTTGCGATATTACTTACCAACCCATCAGCATCAAAGAACTTGAAATTAAAGGAATCTTCTCCGGAATAACCTGTATTAGGTATGTAAGTAACCCTTTCATTCTGAATATCAACAGTTAATTCTCCAAAAGATGGTTCATTAATATTTTCGAAAGTGGTATAATCGATATTTCCATCAACATCTGAAACCATACCTGACATTTCAATTTCCAAAGAAACATTCTCCGAGGTGGATTGATTAATTGGATTAGCTACCGGTGCATCATTTTGAGATACCACCTCAACAACCAGATTATAGGTTTTACTTCTGTCATTTTGCCCCGTTTGATCACTGATATATACAGGCACGTTTAAATTGCCATGAAAATTATTTGCCGGAATCAGGGTATTTCCTGTTACTGTATAATTTAAACCTACTAATACAACTAATACAAAATCATCAGGGTATATATTATCCGGATCACTAATTATTAAATCAGTAATTTCAATTAAAAGAGGTTCATCCTCATTTGTTGATAGTGGATTTTGATCGGTAATTTCAGGCGAATCATTTACTGGTAAAACCTGCATTGAAAACTCATAAACTTCACTTTGATTATTCACATTTTGCTGATCATTGACTATCAGATTCACAACTAAATCTCCTGTAAAATTCCTGTCTGGCGTAATGGTATTTCCTGTAAATGAATATCCTGAACCCGGTAATACTGACAATATAAAATCATTAGGATAAACATTGTCTACATCAGTAACCTCAAGATAGTCCAACACCAATGTCATTGATTGATCCTCAACAACATTTATTGTTTGTTGCGAATTAATCTCCGGCTGATCATTTACAGCATTAACAGTATAAGTTACACTCGCTGAAGTGCAATATCCATCCTCATCGCACACCTGATAAATTATTTCATCAGTTCCATAAAAGTCTGGTTCTGGTGTATATCTAATTTCTCCCAACGTGAGTATTTGTAATGTACCATGTTCCGGATCAGTAGTCATACTTATGGATGTAGGATCAATATTATTCTGAGGATCGATATCATTTTGTAATATATTGAAATCAACCGATTCATCTTCATTTAAAGTAACCGCATCATCCACTGCAGTTGGTGCTTCATTAGATACTGTAATAGTAACTATACCAGAACTACATGAATTATCTGTATCACAAATTTCATAGGTAAAGGAATCCGTGCCTGTAAAAGATACATTAGGAGAATAGTTTATGATACTGTTTTCTGTATCCACAATGGCTGTACCATGCGTAACATTCTCTGTGATTAATAAAGATGACAGATTCAAATTTCCATCTACATCTGCGATATGGTTTCCGATATTAACATTAACGGATTGATTTTCGGCCGTTGTTACCGGAAAATTATCGGCCGTTGGGGAATCGTTAATGGATAAAACCAGTATATCAACTCCAAAGCGTGGACTTTGAGAATTTACAAACCCTCCATCCGAAGCAATCACATCCACTACCAATGGTCCAAAATAATCTTCATCCGGAAGCACTTCATTATCTACAATCGAATAATGGTTTCCATCAAAAAGAACAATTGAAAAGTCAGAATTAACATTATCCGGATCCGAAATATCTAAATCATCCACTGTTATAGCAACTGATTCATCTTCGTTTGTGGTTAATGCATTAATCTGTTCATGAATTACCGGCGCATCATTCACCGGAATAATATCCACATCAAAAACAAATGTATTTGATGATGAATTCACGAGTCCTAAATCATTTATCATTAAAGAAACTCCCAGTGAACCATTATAATTTTCCTGAGGAATAATATTTTGTCCTGATATGGTATAGAACTCACCTTCCAAAATGGTTAAGGTATGTTCACTTGGATATGTGTTATCTATATCTGACACATCTAATACACTCAACGGAATTGTAAATATTTCGTCCTCATTGACTGACAATTCTGACTGTCCGTTTATTACAGGTGCATCATTCACCGGATTAATCGTGAATGTAACATCATCAGAGTCGGTTAAACTACCATCACTTGCTGTAAAGGTGATGGTTTCCTGTCCATTCCAATTTTCATCTGGACTTGAAACGGTAGCTATTCTGGTATCTGAATCTATATCTACAACCAAATCTGTATCACCGGTATAACTCCAGATTATCTGATCATCAGAATGATCTGCATCACTTACAAACAAGTTTAAGTTGATGGTATTAAAAGCTTCCCCCTCATTAATGGTTTGATTTGGAATATCGATTAACACAGGTGGATCATTATCATTTACAATAGTTACTACCAGATTATATATATTACTTATGGCATCCTCCGGATCTGTAACATAAACAGGTACAGTAATATTGCCAGTAACATTCAGTTCTGGTGTAATTGAGTTATCCACAACCGTATATCCTTCACCATTTTGCAATGTCATACTAAATCCGACCGGATAGTTATTATCCGGATCACTAACTAAAATATCACTGAATGAAATAATCCTGAGCGTTTCCTCTGCTACTGAAATCGGGTTTTGTCCGGTAATTTCCGGCGGATCATTAACCGGAGTAACTGTAAATGCAACCCGATCTGTAACTCCGGCTCCATCAGAATCCTCAGCTCTGAAGGTGATTAATTCAGTACCATTCCATTCGTTGTCATTTATCGATATGGAGGCCATACGATTTATAATAGAGACAGTTATATGAGTAGGCACTTCAACAATGCTCCAAAGGATATCCGCATCGACTGTTTCAACATCATTAATATAATTATCCAGATTAATATTTGTAAATACTTCTCCTTCACTAATAATTTGATCCGGAATTACATTAATAACAGGCAAATCATTGATGGGAGTCACAGTAAATAAAACCTGGTCAGTTACTTCCGCTCCAGACTGATCAGCTGCTCTAAAAGTGATTGTTTCGCTTCCATTCCAATTGATATCGTTAATGGCAACAGAGGCCACTCTATTAATAATGGTAACGGAAATATTTTCAGGAACTTCATCAATCGTCCACAAAATATTTTCATCATTTGTTTCAATATCAGCAATATAATCATCTAAAGATATTATGGAGAAAGTACTTCCCTCACTAATGCTTTGATCAGGAATAGTACTAATCACTGGCAAATCATTAACTGGTGTAACAGTAAAACTCACCAGTTCAGTTACCTGTTCTCCTCCTTCATCTGTGGCCCGGAATGTAATAGCTTCTGTTCCGTTCCAATTCATATCATTAACAGCAATTGAAGCAACACGATTATTGATAGTCACTGTAATATGAGTCGGGGTTTCATCAATACTCCAGATCATATTTTCATCAGGAGTTTCTACATCTGTAATGTAGTCATCTAAGGAGATATTGACAAAGTTACTGCCTTCACTAATACTTTGATTGGGAATTGGGCTGATTTGTGGAGAATCATTTACTCCTCCAACACTAAATGATACCTGATCTGTTACTTCCACTCCACTTTCATCCGCTGCACGGAAGGTAATAACCTCAGTACCATTCCAATTGACATCATTAATGGAAATGGAGGCCACCCGATCTGTAATTGTTACTACAATGTTATTGGGTGTTTCATCTATGCTCCAAATGATATTGGCATCAGCTGTTTCTATATCTGTAATAAAATCATCTAAATGAATAGCTGTAAAAGAACTGCCTTCACTAATACTTTGATTAGGAATGTCTGAGATCACAGGAGGATCATTAACTGGTGTTACTGTGAAAGATACCTGATCTGTCACTTCTTCTCCACCTTCATCCGTAGCTCTGAAGGTGACGATTTCTGTACCGTTCCAGTTGACATCGTTAATGGAGATGGAGGCCACCCGATTTGTAATTGTTACAGTAATATTGGCTGGCGTTTCATCGATAACCCAAATTATATCTGCATCCGCAGTCTCTATATCATTGATATAATTATCTAAATTGATACTAGTAAAAGTATTGCCTTCACTGATACTTTGATTTGGGATATTTGAAACTACTGGAGCATCATTTACTGGTGTTACTGAAAAAGCTACCTGATTCGTAACTTCCTCTCCACCTTCATCTGCTGCCCTAAAGGTAATGGTTTCAGTTCCATTCCAATTCACATCATTGATGGTGACAGAAGCTATCCTATTGATAATGGTAACCATTATGTTAGTGGGCGCTTCATCAATACTCCAAACAATAGAAGCATCAACCGTTTCAATATCATCAATATATCCATCCAAAGCAATATTAGAAAAAGTACCACCTTCACTAATACTCTGATTTGGGATGTCTGAGATCACAGGAGGATCATTAACTGGTGTTACGGTAAATGATACCGGATCCGTCACTGAAGCACCTCCTTCATCTGTTGCTCTAAAGGTGATGGTTTCTGTACCATTCCAATTGACATCATTTACAACAATAGAGGCTACCTGATTTGTGATTGTTATTGTAATATTAACAGGTGTTTCATCAATACTCCAAACGATATTGGCATCCGTCGTTTCTAAATCCGAAATAAAATCATCTAAGGAAATAGTAGTAAAGCTGGCACCCTCAGCAATACTTTGATCAGGAATATCTGAAATCACTGGAGGATCATTGACTGGAGTTACCGTAAATGAAACCTGATCAGTCACTTCTGCTCCACCTTCATCGGCAGCCCTAAAAGTAACAGATTCTGTGCCATTCCAGTTTGGATCATTGATAGCAATAGATGCCACCCGATTGGTGATGGTGACTGTTATATTTGCAGGAACCTCATCAATACTCCAAATGATTGTTGCATCGGCGGTTTCTACATCACTAATAAAATTGTCTAAATTAATATCAGCAAAGGTATTGCCCTCTGCAACGCTCTGGTCGGGGATATTCAAAATAACAGGCGCATCATTGACCGGAGTAACGGTAAATGAGACCAAGTCAGTCACCTCCGCTCCACCTTCATCAGTCGCTCTAAAAGTAACAGATTCTGTGCCATTCCAATTAACATCATTAACAACAACAGAGGCAATGCGATTGGTGATGGTGACTGTTATATTGACAGGAACCTCGTCAATGCTCCAAATAATATTAGCATCCACAGTCTCTAAATCGCTGATATAATTATCTAAAATAATATTGGTAAATATTCCTCCTTCCGCAATGCTTTGATCAGAAATATCAGTAATAACCGGTGAATCATTTACACCCCCAACAGTGAAAGACACCACGTCTATCACTTCTGCTCCATCTTCATCAGCAGCTCTAAAAGTGACGGTTTCAGTACCATTCCAGTTGACATCATTAACAGCAACTGAGGCTACCTGATTTGTGATCGTTATTGTAATATCAGCAGGTGTTTCATCAATTGTCCAAACGATATTGGCATCAATTGTTTCTACATCAGTAATAAAATCACCTAAAGTGATATCAGTAAATGTGCCCCCCTCACTAATACTTTGATTGGGGATATTTGAAATTACAGGTAGATCATTAACCGGAGTAACAGTAAATGAGACCTGATCAGTTACTTCCGCTCCACCTTCGTCGGCAGCTCTGAAGGTAATGGTTTCGGTTCCATTCCAATTGACATCATTGATAGTAATAAACGCAACCCTATTAGTGATAGAAACTGTTATATTAGCAGGCGATTCATCAATGGTCCAAACAATAGCTGCATCGGCTGTTTCAATATCGGAAATAAAATGATCTAAATTAATAATTGTAAATGTTGATTCCTCGGCAATGGTCTGATCGGGAATATCTGAGATTACAGGCAAATCATTGACTGGGGTTACAGTAAAAGCTACCAGATCGGTCACTGCTAATCCTCCTTCATCTGTAGCTCTAAAGGTAATGGTCTCCGTACCATTCCAATTGACATCATTAATAGCAATTGAGGCTATACGATTGGTGATAGTAACAGTAATATTTTCAGGGACTTCATCAATACTCCATACCATATTCGCATCAACAGTCTCAACATCACTAATAAAATCGTCTAGAATAATGTCAGAAAAGGTAGCTCCCTCTGCAATACTCTGATCAGGAATAATGGTCATAATTGGAGAATCGTTTACTCCCCCAACTGTAAATGATACCTGATCGCTTACACTTGCGTTACTTTCATCTGTAGCTCGAAAGGTAATGGTTTCGTCGCCATTCCAATTGATATCGTTAACAGCAATTGTCGCTACCTGGTTAGTAATAGTGACCGTGATATTGGCAGGGGTTTCATCAACACTCCATACTATATTTGCATCGGCTGTTTCAACATCCGTGATATAATCATCTAAATTTATTGAAGTAAAAGTGCCGCCCTCCGCAATACTTTGATTGGGGATATCTGTAATAACTGGAAGGTCATTAACTGGAGTTACTTCAAAGGTTACCTGATCGGTCACTTCTGCTGCTCCCTCATCTACCGCTCTAAAGGTAATGGTTTCATTACCGTTCCAGTTTGCATCGTTAATGGCTATGGAAGCAACACGATTAGTAATAGTTACATTGATATTGGTTGGAGATTCATCAACACTCCATACTATATTTGCATCAGCTGTTTCAACATCCGTGATATAATCATCTAAATTTATTGAAGTAAAAGTGCCACCCTCCGCAATGCTTTGATTGGGAATATCTGTAATAACTGGAAGGTCATTAACTGGAGTTACTTCAAAGGTTACCTGATCGGTCACCTGGCTTAAGCTTTCATCGGTTGCCCTAAAGGTAATGGTTTCATTACCGTTCCAGTCTACATCGTTAATGGCTATGGAAGCAACACGATTAGTAATTGTTACATTGATATTGGCAGGGGTTTCATCAACACTCCATACTATATTTGCATCGGCTGTTTCAACATCCGTGATATAATCATCTAAATT
>JBNKRV010000053.1:0-44243 GCA_050296935.1 Marinilabiliaceae bacterium
CATTGCTTATGGCCTGGGCAAGCTCATTGTAGATGGAAGCACCTCGCTCAGGTTTTCTCCCAGACATCCCAAAAGGATTATGCAGCTTGCAAGCCCAGAAACAGCATTAAAAGAAACACAAAAATATTTTTATGCCCTCAACCTAGATCCCGATAAATTTCATGCATCGACAGATGATAGTGTTAACATGGAAAAACTGAGGATTAAACAAGCTGAAGGAGCACCTGATTTTCACTGGGCTGCATCAACATACGACTTCAACAACAATGTATTAAGAGATGGTACTTTTTATGAGGGCAAAAAGGTTGTCACCTTTTCAAGCATGCTTAATCATAACAAATTTCCCCTATCTGGCATTTTAAGGGATATCCTGCAAATAAGCAAAGAAGCCATAAATTCTGATGTTGAGATTGAATTTGCAGCAAACCTTACCACCCCTGAAGGTGAACCAAAAGTATTTAATTATTTACAGGTAAGGCCAATTGTTCCTAGTGATAGCCAACTGATAGATTTAGATGTTAACATCTCAAAATCAAATGCTCTTTTACTATCAGAAAAAGCTATGGGCAATGGAATAATTAGTGATGTAAAGGACATAATATATATAAAGCCTGAAAGTTTTGATCCGGCGTTCAACAACAATTTGATCAAGGAATTGGATGACTTAAACCAAATATTTCTTGAACAAGGTTCTGGGTATGTGCTTATCGGTCCTGGCCGCTGGGGGTCAAGTGACCCATGGTTAGGTATACCAGTAAAATGGTCCAATATCTCAGCTTCAAGACTAATTGTTGAATCTGGTCTGTCAAACTACAGGATTGATCCCAGCCAGGGAACTCACTTTTTCCATAACCTGACCAGCTTTGGCGTTGGCTATTTTACAATTAACCCATATATCAATGATGGCTTCTGCGATTTTGAATATCTTGATTCGCTACAAGCAAAATATGAATCTGAAAGAATCAGACATATACATCTTGAGAAAAATCTAAAAATTAAAATTGACGGCAGAATCAATAAAGGGGTGATTTTTAAGGCTTGAGGCACTAGCACTCTTTAACATCTTGCCGCAATAGCATTAGTGTTGTTGCAGGCTTCGCCAATAAAAGCAGATATCAACTTTTACAAAAATTCCAGCCGATTGAAGAGATGCAAAATATTGCTTGTTTTCTTACAAAAAAGTTTTTTGGACAGTCTACTAACCTGAGTTCGATTAAAATTAGCGAACTCAAATTTCAGTAAATGATTGATTTACAATATAAATTTTTGAGACATAGCGAGCTATGGTGATAAAATTTAGAGCCGTAAATCGATTATTTAATGAAAAGCTATGAATTTCACTTATAAATAGCGATTTTCTGCGTCATATTTGCTTACCATAGCCCGCTATGCTTTCGCAAACATTCCTTGAAACTCAATATTTATAAGCGATTTGAGCCATTAATTTTATATCGAACTCAGGTTAAAAGTAAAGCTTTTTGCATTAAATGTTTCATTTTACTGGTTTAAATATCTATTCCTTTGTATTTACAGAATTCAAAGAGTTCATCTGAATTTTTATTATTTTTGGAATCTATGTGCGAAATAAATGATAGCTATAATACAATTTCATCACCATCAGAAGGTGTTTACAAGGATAAAGGGAGTAAATTTTTAGCATATGCATATCCTGTATATTCTGAAGATCAGATAAAGGAACATGTGAATTACTTGAAGGAAAAATATTATGATGCCAGACATCATTGTTTTGCCTGGCAATTAGGATTAGATGGAAACCGGTACAGAGCAAATGATGATGGAGAACCTTCCGGAACAGCAGGTAAACCTATTCATGGTCAGATTAAATCAAATGAATTGACAAATATTTTAATAGTAGTTGTTCGATATTTTGGTGGAACAAAATTAGGAGTATCCGGACTTATCAACGCTTATAAAGAAGCTACGATAGATGCTCTTAATAATGCAGATATCGTTCAGAAAACTGTTGATGATGTATATGAGATTAAATTTGAATATTCTGCGATGAATGATGTTATGCGAATTGTAAAGGAGGAAGATATTCAAATTGTAAATCAGCAGTTTGATTTAAAATGCAATATTGAATTTAAGCTCCGGCAGGCTAATATTCAGAATGTAATTAATAGATTTGAGAAAGTGGAAACAGTAAAGTGCGAATATCTTAGAACAGAATAATAACCTTTGGGCATTATGAAATTTCGGAATCAGGAGGTGCTTAAATCCTTGATTATTGCAAAATAACCCAGGTATTTTAATGAACCTTGGATACTGAAACTGGCACAGAGAAAAAGAATTTTGCACCTTTATTTAATTCAGATTCAAGCCAGATTTTTCCACCCAACATTTCAGTTAAACTTTGAGATATTGATAAACCCAGTCCCGTACCACCATGTTTTCTGGATATTTGTATATTTGCCTGAGTAAATCTTTCAAATATCTTCTTTTGTTCATCAGTAGCAATACCAATACCGGTATCTTCAACATAAAATTCAATGAATTTTTCCTTTTGAAGAGAGTAGCCTATTGTTACAGTGCCATTCTGAGTAAATTTAATAGCATTGCTTATTAAATTTGTAAATATTTGCCTTAGTTTATTTATGTCAGAATATATGACTGAATCATTGTCAGTTAATGGTGTGTTAATAATAAGTTCGTTATTCCTTTCTTCAGCTTTGTTTTTGAAAAATGCGACAAGTGTTTTTATGAGTTTGTTAATGTTTACATCCTCATTATGGACTGAAATCTGACCTGTTTCAATTTTTGATATTTCTAATACGTCATTTATAATATCTAGTAATTGATGCCCACTTTTAACAATTACTGAGGTATAATATTCTCTTTCGTAAGGATTTAATGTTTTACCTTTTAATAATTCAGAGAAACCAATAATCCCGTTCATAGGAGTACGGATTTCGTGGGACATATTGGCTAAAAACGAAGACTTTAACCGATCACTCTCTTCGGCTTTCTCTTTGGCTCTTATCAAATCTTGTTTAGCCTTCTCCTGAGATGTAATATCACGTACGATTGCCAATGTATGATTTTTATTTAAGTAAACCATCCGAGATTCAAAAGTTAGTGTACCACCCTTTATTTGTAATTCATACTTATAAGTTTCAGCAATTTGAGTTTTTAAAACTAATTGTATTTTATCAATTGTTAATTCAGCAATAGCTGAAGGTAAAACCTGATCAATTTTATGATTTAAAAATGAGTTCTCATCCTTAAATAAAATACTTTCATCATTCGTATGATAATCCTTAATACAACCCTTTTTATCAAATACAAACATCATATCCGGAATTGCGGATAAAAGACCATTCACCTTTGTAATATTCTCTTCTAACTTATCGTTGCTTTTTTTGAGGTTTTTAATAAGTGTTTTTTCGTTTGTGATGTCATTTAAAGTACCAAAACCTTTATATGCAACTTCACCTTTAAAAAGCATGATACCATTCCCAAGTACGTATTTAATTTCATTATTAACAGAGGTAATCTTAAATTCAGATTTCCATGAAGTACGTTTATTGATAGAATCTTCCCAATTTTTCTTAATTATACTCCTTTCATCTTCAGGAATCAATTTAAGTAATTTATTAAGAGTATTAATCTTGTTCAGTTTAGGAGATATAATTTCCGGTTTTCCATGCCAGATTAATTGATCATCCATTGGATTCCATTCAAAAATAATATCTGAAATTTGTGTGGCCACTAATCTGAATTGTTCCTCACTATCCCTAAGTGATTGTTCCGCAATACGAGTTTCCTCTATGTCCTGAACAACACCATGAACCCCCGTGTATTCTCCATTTTCATTATATATGGGCCTCATGGAAACACGTGCCCAATGAAAACTACCATCTTTATCTCTGAGTTTTACCTCCGAAACAACATTGGCACCCTCAGCTACTTTATTTAGTGCATCAAAAAAAGTAATTTTATGATTTTCATTTACAAAATTCAGGAAATGATGTCCGATTATCTCATTCGGACTGTATCCAATTAATAATGATATAACTGGACTAGTATAGGTGCAGATACCTTCTTGGTTAGTAGAAAAAATTACCTCATTAATCTTTTCTACTAAATCTTTATACTTTAATTCACTTTCTTTTAATGCGTTTTCAATTTGAAAACTTAAAGTCAGGTCCTGAATAATACCTATACCTCCACATATCTTATTGTTATCGTTGTAAACTGGTGCAGATTTTAATAGAATATAGGTTTCACTATTACCTGTAGTTGTAATGTATCCACCTTCATATTCATCTTCAGCACCTAAAAGGGCACTTTTTAACGTAGGAATAACTCTTTTATCATGAATCAGATTAACATCTAAACCAAGTAATGCTTCTCTGTTCAATTTCAGGATTTGACTGAATTTTTCATTTAGATCAGTAATCACCAGGTTTGTATCAAAGAGAAATATTCCAACAGGAGAGTAATGAAAAAACTGTCTGAAAATTTCATTTTCTCTTAATAGGGTTTTGTGTGGAATTGCCTGAATTGGTATTGGTCTATTTTCATTTAAAAGATCATCTTCAATAATGCTTTTTATCTTGTTAAGATATATCATTTTTTCCTTTTCCAGAAAGCTAACTTCTCTACTATACATGCATAGAGCTCCGAATATAGAGCCATTTTTTGTATACAATGGAAAACTATAAAAACACTTAAGGTTTTCAGTAATTTCAATATAAGAGTTGTATTTTTTTTGGGATTGAAGATCTGAAATAGAAAAGGAGTGTTGTTCTTTTATTGTGGATTTTATTAAACTATCTTGAGTGGAACAATTTTTTAAGATTGAATTTTCTTTTGGATGACTATATGCTAAAGCAACAAATTGATTAAGGGGTAGTTCAGATGCAACTATTAAACTGCAGTTCATTAAGTCTGCAAATAAATTAAGCTGACTTTTCCAACGTTTTAAATATTGATGATAATTAATTTTGCTATTCACGATATGCCCCTTAATATTTCTAGCTTGAAAATACGATATTAATATTTAATAGCATTTATTTTTATTGAAACAACCGTTATTTCTTGACGAATGTATTAATGTATTGTGTAAAATATATTGAAGTAAGTTTATGGTGGCAGTTAATCCAGAATTAACTATTGTATTAATTTGTACTTGTACGAAAACTCAAGAGGCAGATAAAAAAGCTTCATTTCTGAGGCTTTTGAAGCTAGGAAAATGTGAGATTACTGCCGTAAACGGTCATTTTGAGAGCAGGAGTAACAGTCTGCCCCGATTATTTCGGGGAAAAAAATGGAGTTTTCCTGCTGACACTAATTTAGTTGTTTGAAGTCTCAAGTTGGTGATAAGCAAAGAAAGTTGTTGTGTTTGGTTCACCCTCAAAGAAAAATGTCTCCTGTATACTATGATCTCCGTTAACCATAAGCTGAATTTCATTTTTGCCGGATTTAAGGGGGATTCTAACGTAATGTATGGCATATGGAAGAGATTGCCAGTTACGAGTGTCTGCTTTCTCGGTAATTGCATTTATAATGCTGACAATTGTTCCCAGGTTCTGATCTTCTTTATTGGCCATACTTTCCATAGCCTTTTTTGCAGCTAATCTGGCCAATCCATACGCAAGTTCACGTGCCATTCTGTCTTTAAGTGATTGAAAAGCTATAGCATTAATATTTTGAGAAAGTTCTAGTGGATATATAGAGTCGTTTAATAGTAACTCAGCTTGGTTAAACACAGGTTGCCGTTCAATGTATTTAGGAAAGGCCACTCTGAGAAATGATAAATTTTTAAAGGCATTTTGTTCCCGTTTATTTCTGTTTCCTACATAAACTGGAATATTTAAACCATAATCTTCATTTGCATATGTAACCCATCCATTATTAAATCCTGCATTTGTTAGGTTTATACTCCACTCGGATTTTACAGGTCCAAAACCATTCATCCATAAAAAAACTAATGATCCATTATCCGTATTTTGTTGATTAAAAGACATATTGAATTTGTCTTTATAGAAATTGTAATCATCTTTAAATCCCAATAAAAACGAAGTTCTAAGTAAATCCTTTTTTAATTGTAACGGAGGAGGAAGGTTAAATAAGGTGTCATATTCATTCTCATAAGCCTCAAATGCATTTCTATAAGCAATAAAAGCGTTATTTATATCTCCGGATGCATCATATATCATACCCATTAAATTGTGGGCAAATGCATCGTTCGAGTATTTATTTTTTACCTTTTTATATTTATCATTCAAAATCTGAAGCTGAATATTTACTCGTCTGCATTCCACCAATGCTTCTTCGTAATTATTTAACATCAGGTAATTAAGCGACTTATAATAATGCACCATAACAACTTCAAAATCTTCGGGTTTATAAGGCCTTACCATCGGGTTTGATATTAAGGCCAAAGCCTCATTCCCCAAGCCCGATTTAAAGTCTTCATTGTATAAGTCAGCTTTGTTGAAATATGAATTACTAATTTCATGTTCTCCAAGCATAAAGTTTACAACACCTTTATTCAAATAAAAAAGGACTCTATTAATTCCTGTTTCACCTTTTTTATCATTATTTAAAAGCTTGTTAGCGGCTTTATATTCTCCGTTGGTAATATAATTCTGAAGTTGTAAGTTTTTTTGATAATAGGTAGCACATCCCCAACAAGTTAAAGCAATTAATAAAGTGCTTGTAAATCGAATAATATACTTATTAATCAGAAACATAAATATATAAAGAGGTATTTGTTGGTATGAAGGAATATGAATTGTAATAAATTCATGAAGTCAACTATCTGTTATTATATACATCAGTTAGTTAACTCTTTTTCTTACTGGTTTATAATACTACTATTTATTAATGTATTTTTTTATTTTTTTATCACCAATCCATACTATTTCTGCTGTTTCCAGGTTAGATAACTCCAGATTTGTTTGGTAATAATTTACACGTTCTTTTTTATAAGTATCTACTATTGAGTTTATATCTCCGTTAAGCATAAAATCAGCACCTAATTCACGACCCCATTTTTTAGCGGTTTCGGGAGATGCAAATTCTTGTTGTGCAGCTCTTTCCTGTCGCAACTCTTCTCTTTTTTCAGCAGCTTGAATAAGTCTTACACGTCCGCTATTGATAAAGGCTCTTTCAACATCTTTAATAAAGGTTCCTGCATTAATATGCTCATGTGATTTGTTATAAATTATACCAACAACAACAACAGGTTTTTTACCATTACTATCTCTCATATGATTTTCTATCCATGCACCGGACAATATCTGATCAACCATTGATTCGGCAACCATTTTAGAGTCAGTATCATTCCACCTTCCACTTAGGTCAATAGCTTCATCAGGAGAAACCCGTTCGACTTTATGAGTGGCACATGATGATATAATAAGTAAGACAGCAATTAATGAAGAAAATAATTTAGTGTTCATGACTTAACGTTTTGGTAAGATATTTATTAAATTTTGTTTTAAAAATATAGGATTTCAAATTTCGTGCCAACTAGTTGTTTATGATGTTAAGATAATGATTCATTTGTTCTGATAAATATTCAATATCATCTTTTCTTTCACCAACATCAATTATTAAGTCGTGCATTTCTTTATTAGCATTTGCACTTCCAACTTTAAAACCTGCATTGGAAGTTTTAAAAATATATTCCAAAGGAAATTCATCTTCATTGTATAAATTAATTAAAATATTGAATTCCTTATTAATGAAGTTTTTAAGAATCTCACTTTTTGCCTGAAATAACCAATTAAAATCACGTAAGCTTATAAAGTGGTGAATCTTATCTCCGATATGTGTTTCATTACATTTTTTCAAGTTACAAAACCCTAAAGTCTCAACATTAATATTTTTACTATGATAAAAAGCTTCAACTTTCTTTACAACTTTTATTTGATTTTCAGAAAGTGAGTTAAAAACTATTCCGATGTATTTTGCTTGAGTTAAATTGCAGATAATTGTATCGTGTTTTACTTTTTGTAATTTTAATTTTAGCAAGAATGCACCTATTTTGATTCTAAGTTTTTTTAAGTAGTTCACAGATTTAATTTTCTAATAGTTCAATAAATTCAGATTCGCTAATTATTGTCACATTTAGCTTTTGTGCTTTTTCTAATTTACTTGGGCCTGTTTTATCACCAGCCACAAGATACGATGTTTTTTGAGAAACCCCGCTAAGGTTTTTGCCACCTTGTTGTTCTATAATTTTCTTTAATTCATCTCTTGAAAATGAATTAAATGTACCACTTACTACAAACGATAAGCCAGAAAATTTTCCTTCGGTAAATGGTTCGGATTCACTTTCAAAATTTAGACCGGCTACTTTTAATCTACTGATTAATTGTTTGTTTTCATCATCAGAAAAATACTGAATCAGACTATCAGCTACCTTGGGGCCAATATCATCAATTGCAATTAATTCCTCAAAAGTGGCATTCATTAATTTATCAATTGTATGAAAAGATTTTGTTAATGTTTTAGCAACTGTTGCCCCGATATGCTTTATTCCCAATCCGAATAATACATTGGCGAATGGAGCTTGTTTTGATTTTTCAATACCGGAAATTAAATTATTAGCGGACTTTTGTTGAAATGTGAATACTTTTTTTGCTGAATCATTGGGATCAACCCTGCTTAATCCATTTATTTTATCAAAAGTTAATTCATATAATCCACTTATATCCTTTATAATATTTTGTTCGAATAATAAATCAACTACCTGTTCGCCTACAGAATCAATATTTAAGGCCTTTCTGCTTACAAAGTGTTCTACTTTTCCTTTTAATTGCGGAGGACATTTCTTTTCGTTAGGACAATAATGAGCAGCCTCACCATCTGGTCGTATTAATTCAGATCCACATTCCGGACACAGCTTTATAAAACTGATTTTTGAAGCATCCGGTTGTCTTTTCTCCACATCAACTCTTGTTATTTTGGGAATAATTTCTCCGCCCTTTTCAACAAAAACCATATCATTTTCGTGTAAATTGAGCTGGTTAATGATATCAGAATTGTGAAGTGAAGCACGCTTAACGGTTGTTCCGGCAAGTTGTACCGGTTCCAGATTGGCAACGGGGGTTATTTTTCCTGTTCTTCCAACCTGATAACTTACAGATAACAATTGGGTACAAGCTTCTTCTGCCTGGAATTTATAAGAGATCGCCCAGCGTGGAGTTTTTGCAGTAAAACCTAATTCATTTTGAAGATTTGTATCATTCACTTTAATAACAACTCCATCTATTTCAAAAGGTAAGTTATGTCTTTCTTTATCCCAGTATTCAATAAAATTATTAATTTCCTGAAGAGAATTACATATTTTATAATGTTCTGGAATTTTAAATCCCCAGGATCTTGCTTTTTCAAGATTTTCAGAATGAATCGAGGAGGGAAGGTTTTCGCCTAACATATAATATAAATAACAATCTAATCCGCGTTTTGCTACTTCGGCACTTTTCTTCATTTTTAAAGATCCCGCCGCTGCATTTCTGGCATTTGCAAAGGTTGCCAGTCCTTCATCTTCACGTAAGTTGTTGATCTTTTCAAATTCGGAATTTGGAATAAATATTTCGCCCCTTATCTCAAAGGATTCAGGAAAGTCCCCGGATAGTTTTAATGGTATACTTTTAATCGTTTTAACATTGGTAGTTACATCGTCTCCCTTTTCTCCATCACCGCGAGTTACGGCATGTTTGAGTTTCCCATTTTCATAGGTTAAGCTAATAGATGTCCCGTCGTACTTCAACTCACAAACGTATTCAATATTTTCGCCAATGGATTTAACTACACGATTATGAAAATCTGCAATTTCATTGTCATTATAAGTATTTCCCAATGATAACATGGGATATTTATGGGTGATTTGTGAAAAATCGTTGGAAATATCACTGCCAACACGTTGGGTAGGACTATCCGGATCGTAAAATTCAGGATGAAGATTCTCAAGATTAATTAATTCCTTCATCATCTGATCATATTCATAATCAGAAATCTCTGGTTGATTTAAAACGTAGTATTTATGGTTGTGTTTGTTAAGATCATTTCTTATAGCTATGATTTTATCTTCTATTGAGTTTTTATCCATCATTTATTTAATAATTGCTTTACAAGATAAAGCAAAAATAAGAATTTATCTAAATAATAAATTGGGATGGTTTTGAAATTTATGGAAATAAGGATGATGTATATTTTAAAATTCATATGCAATTAATAACTGCAGTATAAAGAAGTAAAAAGCCCGATGAATAAAAGTTTTCATCGGGCTGAAATTTAACGTTGTATAGAATTTATTTTAAGTAAATCCCATTAAATGTTAACGGTATAATACCCATGTAGGAGAAATGCCGGTTAAATGGCTTTTTACGAATTCTCCATTTTCATTATAAATTTGTAATTCTCCGTTAGTAGTTGTGCTTTCTGAAATCATAACATATACTTCATCATTATCCGGATTTACTGATACAGCATTTAGTCCACTAATTGAGGAAACAAAATCACTAGATTCAAATTGCTTATTGTCAACGTCAAATACTTTTACCGCTCCTGATAGATTATAATTTTCATCATATGAAGTGGCTAATACATATATCTTACTTTTATCAGCATTAAACGACATAATTGAACTATAATTATTGCTTACATTATCTAAAAGAAAAGTGGACTCAATTTCATTGTTTGTAGTATTGATATATCCTAAACCAGTTGATGTGCTTTCATCATTATAAGTACTAAGCAATGAAACATATAGATTATCGCTGTCATCCTTAAGGAAATAGGAAGTCACTGATTCCGTTTCTATATAACTTATATTCTCAGTGGTAAGATTAAATACGGCTATTTTTCTTGCATAGTTTAATGCGATGTATATATTACCATTTGCAATCTCCATTCCTTCGGGACCTCCCGGAATCTCATATTTTGTTTCAACTTCTTCTGTTACGGTGTTATATTTTGCAATATAACCAACCGACGAATCAACCCAAGGTTCTCCTCCATAGCAAGAAATGTACAAATAATCTCCGTTACCTACGCAAAATCGAGGTTTCACGATGTCTGTACTTGTTCCGTTTTTTGATTGTTTAAGTTTGTCATTGTCTAAATAGAAAATCTCATCAAGGTTGTTACCCATAAAATAAAGCTTTTCATTGAAGTTATATACATACTGAGGTTTGCCACTCATTGATGGTCCATTGATAGCTTCAAATACATTGTTGTAGGTTATCGAAGCATCCATATCAAATCCGGTGATTGATCCTACTGTACTGTTGTAGCTTCCATAGTTGATTATTAATGCATCTAGATCTTCAACGTTAAATGGAATAGTGTTGGAATCATCTTCACATGATGTAAAGACAAAAGAAACTACAACTAAATATAAAAAGAACTTTTTCATTTTGTTAAATTAATTTATCGTTATTAAAAATTATATTTGAGTGAAATGTTATAATTAATTTCAGGCATTGCGTACTGGTATTGGTTCTCGTAGTGCTCACTTAACAAGTTGTTAATAGCTAATGAGATTTTAAGAGTATTACTATTTAATTTTATCTTTTTACTAGCACTTAAATTCAACAAAATATAGGAGTCTAGATTGCTATCGGCTGAATTGTTGTAGTATCTTGATCCAGTATAAGAACCATCTAAACTCAAACACATAGAATTATATGCAAATGAAATAAAACCATTGGCCATATATTTAGGAGTATAAATTATTTGTTTGTCCTTTCTTAACAGATTATCAGTTTCTAACTTACTTTTTTTAGAAAATGTTGAATTGGCAGAAAAATTTAAACCAGTATTTAGATCAATTTTATTCATATGAAAATTAGCATCCATATGAAATTCAATTCCTTTTGAAATCACCCTTAGGATGTTATCTGCTTGCCAATCACTGGTTTGTTGAATCCAAAGAATCCAATTGTTAACATCCATATAATAGGCATTAGTATTGATTCTAAGGGTAGTGTTTGAATTGCATAGAGTATATTTAATACCAAACTCGTAGTTTTTGCCATCTTCAGGAGATATGTTTTCATTTCCCTGGTAACCATCTTGTCCCCAATATCTGTCATTTAAGGTTGGTATACGATAGGATCGCTGTGCATTTGCAATTAGCTTAATGATGAAATCTTCTTTTGATAACAACAAATATTCCATTCCAATGGCAGGTGTAAATGGTGCTTTGTAATGTGTAATAAATTGTTGGCGAAGATTCAACGTTGTAGCTAACTTTGGTGTTAGATAAAGAAAAGCAGAGCCGTGAACATCAAGGTGTTGTTCGCTAATATCATTATCATAAGCGTAAACTTCAGGAATAATATATTTATAAGTAATATCAAATTGGTAATCAATTTCTTTGGATCTAAAGTCAAGATTGATTCTTGAAACAAGTCGTTGAGTACCAATTGTGTTTTTGAAATTATTATTATCTATGTTTTTATCTTTTACAAATCCACCTTCAAGCGTATAATTAATATCATTAGAAGTATTTCTGTATTCTATCCAGGATTTGAAACTTCTATCCTCTATGAGGCGGACCGCTAAATCTTTATTATTATTGGCCAACATAGTTGGCTGAGCCTCGTGTTGATTATCTGAAAACCAGAAAAATGATTTTAAAACATTACTATTGCTAAATTTATAATTGATTTGTTGCAGGATGTTTATATTATTAATTGCAGAATTAATTAATGTATCTCTATGGAATTTATGTAATTCTCTATCGTAATACCCGGTGTTTAAAAAAGGAAAGTTGTTTTCTTTGGATATTTTAAATAATCGTGTAACTGATTCGATTTTGCCATTTCCTGCAAATAATTTTGATCCACCAGAATATGATCCAAAAGATCCGACTGAGCCAAATGACTCACCATTAAAGCCATTTGTCCAATTTT
This sequence comes from Marinilabiliaceae bacterium, assembly GCA_050296935.1. Classification (GTDB taxonomy): domain Bacteria; phylum Bacteroidota; class Bacteroidia; order Bacteroidales; family Marinilabiliaceae; genus Saccharicrinis. The sequence goes on from JBNKRV010000053.1 coordinate 12,897, forward strand.
CTTTAAAACCTAGTCTGACACTTCCTCCAATGGAACCAGACCCAATAGATGCGGATGCGCTACCATAATTAATCCCAATTTCATCGAATAAATAAATGGGTATGTTACTCGCGTTTGAACTGCCTAATGTTAAGGAATTTATGTCTAATCCACCAATTAAAACCGATGTGTGAGAGGAGGAGGTACCTCTTATTCTAAATGTTGCCAAACCTCCAGCGTCAGATTTTATAAAAATGGGAGTATATCTTGAAATAAGATTTGTTAAACTTCCTGAAATGGTATTTTCCATTTGCATTTGGGTCATAATCTCAGTTTTACTTCCAATTTCTGGTTTTTTTGAAACAGGAGATATAATCTCAACTTCCTGAATTAACATTGTATCAGAAAGAAATGAATTTAAGGTATCAGGTACAAGGTGATCAGATTGAGCAGTAATATTAGAGAATATTCCGGATATAAAAAGTACTAAAATAAAAAATCGCAACATTCAATTAAAAAATAAATGCCACGGAGGTAGAAAAAGAAATCAATAATGAAATCTACGACGCCTAGCTCCCGAAGCTTAAGTTAAACTTATTTGGCAGGTATTCTGGCTCGTTCTTGTTACTAATGCCTTCCCATCTTTATAGACAGTGGCTAGAGTACTTAGTAACATATATATTAGAACTTACAGCTGCGGGTACAGCTCCGGAATTTTAGCAAAAACTAATCACCGGATTCCCTTTTCAATTAAAGAAGATGAAAATCTTTAATAACCAAATTCGACGCGAAAGTAGATAAAAAAATAATAGGAATTGAATATTTCAGGCAAAAAGGTTGAGATGAAAGATTTATTTTCCTTCCGTTTTTGTATTTTCTTTATCAGAATCTGGTTGACTGTTTTTATTTTTTTGTTTTTCAACAAAATGCATAATAATTGATTTGACGATATCGAAAACGGGGCGAGCTAATTCGTGAAAAAATGTTGAAAAGAATTTTATTGGATTTAGATACTCCCTTATTTCGAGTTTTTTTATTTCAAGTTTTTTTTCTGATAACCTAATTTGATAATGAAGACGCATTTTCTCGTTTTCAAAATCTTTAAAAGATTTGATATGGCTGTATTTATTGGTCATAGCTATTGAAGTTTTGAAAAAAAAGATGAATAAATTTTTTAATGATGGGTGTTTGAATAATTTTACTTTTAAACAGATAAAAAATAATTCCTACAAGGAAATAAAATATGGCAACTAAAATAAATCCAGATTCCATACTTTCCAGATAGCTTCCTATGGCATAAGCGGCAGCCATTGAAATAAAAAATTGTATAAAAATACCAATATAGAGCAAACCCAATTTTACTGCAATGCTTGACATAATTCTACTAAGGTCTTCTGCAAGTTGAAGTTTAGTAAGGTCAATTTTACTTTGTAGATACGACGATACCTCTTCTTTTATATCATTCATTTCGTCAGAAATTGTTTCGTGTTTATTCATTTTATTAGTAGTTATGTTAAAAAAATGCCTGAATCTAATTCTTTATTAAAATAAGAATTAAGCTTCAGGCTATAAAAACTTTTAGATTAAAATTCACTAGTTAGCGGTTGGTTCTAATGTTTTTTTATACTCATCAAGTAAAGTCTCAATTCTTTGTTCAATGTTGTGAATTTTCTCTTTTAACTCTTCCTTAAGTTCACCACCTTTAACTTTTAGTTTTTCCTTGGTGTTCATCATTTCTTTTTCAAGTTCGTTTAACTTAACCCGAAGTTGGTCACGTGTATCTGACCCTTTTTGCGGAGCAAATAATAAAGCAGTTGCAGCACCAAAAATCACACCTGTCATCATTCCTCCTAAAAACAAAGCACTATTTTTCATAACTCCTAATTTTAAACAGTTTAGTAATAATTATTGAATTAATATAGTGTAAATGTAATTAAAAGTCAACTTAATTAGAAAGCTTTTGACGGATTGTTTTGTTTAATTGTATTTGTAGGCTATTTTTGATGGTTACTGCAATTATTACAAATTTTTAATCTAGTTTTATACCAAGCCAAATGGTAAAATACTAGTTTAGCCAAATTAATTATTCTTTTAATATTAAGAGTTTTTACGAATGGAGAATCAATTGACAATAAGTGAAGAAGAAAAACTATCGATAATTAGAAATTATAGGTTTTTATTAAAAGCTTGTAAAAATATATTAAGTAGTGGTGATGTTAATGAAGTACGTAAGGCTATTGAAATAGCTCTCAACCGTAAAAAGGAATATCGTCGACCATCAGGAAAATTATCTGCTATTCATTCGTTAGAGGTTGCAAATATAGTTGCATCCGAAATAGGATTAGGGCGTACCTCTGTTATCTGTGCTTTGCTTTATGATGTAGTTCAGCATGAAGATGTTGAAAAACATGAAATTGCGGAGGTGTTCGGTACTAATGTGGAAGAAATAATCGGAGGTTTATTGAAAGTTAAAGAACTCTATTCCAAAGATACTTCTATTGAAACGGACAACTTTCGTAAGTTACTATTATCATTTGCAAAAGATGTGCGGGTGATATTAATCATTCTGGCCGACAGGCTGGAAACAATGAGAAGTTTAAAATTATATGATGCTGCTAATCAGCAAAAAATAGCAGGTGAAGTGGGGTATTTATATGCGCCATTAGCACATCGATTAGGATTGTATACTATAAAATCCGAAATGGAAGATATGGTAATGAAGTATACGAATAGAGAAGTATACAGCCATATTGCACAAAAGCTTAATGAAACAAAAAAAGCCAGAGATAAATATATCAAGGATTTTATTTCCCCATTAAAAAAGGAGCTGGACGAAGCCGGACTTAATTTTGAAATTAAGGGAAGGACAAAAACAATTCATTCCATACATAATAAAATGAAGAAGCAAAATACACCATTCGAAAAGGTATTTGATCTTTTTGCAATACGTGTTATTTTGGATAGTAAGGAGAAAGAAGAAAAGGCTGACTGCTGGAAAGTGTATTCTATTGTTACCGATAAGTATCAGCCGAATCCATCTCGTTTAAGGGATTGGTTATCTATTCCGAAATCAAATGGATACGAATCATTACACACAACGGTTTTAGGTCCTGAAAAAAAATGGGTGGAAGTACAAATAAGAACTCAGAGAATGAATGAGGTGGCTGAAAAAGGACTTGCTGCACACTGGAAGTACAAAGGAGGTAAAGGTGAAAAAGGAATGGATGAATGGCTCAGCAATATTCGTGATGTTCTTGAAAATCCTGAATTGAATGCTGTTGATTTTATTGATGATTTTAAGCTAAACCTTTATGATGAAGAGGTATTTGTTTTTACACCTAAAGGAGATTTGAGAAGACTTCCCAATGGAGCAACAGTACTTGATTTTGCATTTGATATCCATTCCGGAGTAGGAAAAAAATGTATTGGAGCAAAAATTAACGGAAAGCATGCTTCAATAAAGCAAAAATTGAATAATGGAGATCACATTGAAGTGATAACTTCAAACACTCAGGAGCCCAGAAGTGAATGGTTAAATGTGGTAGTTACCTCAAGGGCTAAGTCAAAACTTAAGCAAGCTCTTAAAGATTTACAGTATAAAGAGTCGGAATTTGGGAGAGAAACTCTGATCCGGCGGTTAAAGAATTGGAAGCTAGAGTTATCTGATCATTTAGTACATCAATTAGTAAAACATTTTAAAAGTAAGAGTATTAATGAATTCTACAGAGAAATTGCAATAGGTACTATAGATATTTCAAGTGTTAAGGAATATATTCAGTCATTAGATAAAAAGGAATCAGATAAAGAAAAAGCAGATCAGACTGCATTAAAGAGCGCAACCAATTTTGTGGCCAATGTTAATGATGATGAATATTCATCAGGAGATGTTCTGATGATTGATAAGAATCTTAAAAATGTTGAATATTCATTGGCAAAATGTTGTAATCCAATATTTGGAGATGATATTTTTGGTTTTGTATCCGTGTCAGGTGGAATCAAGATTCACAGATTTAACTGCCCGAATGCTCCTGAAATGAAAACAAAATTTAGTTATCGAATAGTAAATGCTCAATGGACATCTGGTGCTCAGGCTAATTTTCAGGCTACTTTAAAGGTTACCGGTACAGATGATATTGGAATTGTAAGCAATATATCACAGGTAATAACAAAAGATTTGAAATTGAAAATGCGTTCCATATCAATAGATTCACAGGAAGGTAGTTTTGAAGGGAATGTTACTGTATTTGTAAATGATACAAATATGCTGGATCTGATGATTAAAAAGATTAAAAATGTAAAAGGTGTTTATGCTGTAACCCGAATAGATTCTGTACTATAATAATTAATGGAATTAAACGTAAAAGCGGATCATCAATTTGATGATCCGCTTTTACGTTTAAAGATTCTGATAATGTTAATTTTTTCTTAACCTTTAGCCATCAGAGCAAGTTTATTACTTATTATTATATTATTCTGCTTTGCGATATCATTATTCAGATGAAAGGTCAGTTTATTATCTATGATTTTAAAATTTATAATGGAAAAATTCGGATTGTAATCTTGTTCTTCCGTAACCGTCATAATTGAATTTTCATTAATTTCAGACATGATTTTTTTCAATTTGACTGATCTTCCACTTGGGACATACAATACCTGACAATTTTTAATTTCGTCAATAGATTCTACAACAACTACCTGAATTGTTGCGTAACCAACTAATTTTCCATTAACAATTTTATTAAGTTCATTCAAAATAGCAGGTTTTTCTCCATAAATTCCAACAGTAAATGTCTTCATGGATTCTTGTTTTGGCCATTTCACATAGCGCATAAAACTTGCAATAAATGAAGCTTGTACTTTTTCAACACTTGTTTGCCCATAACTACTTGTTATAATTGTGAACAATAGGACTAATCCAAAAACTCTTTTAATCATTATTTTCATTTAAACCGGGAATACAATTAAAATAAGACATATTAAGGGCATAAACGAAGATGTTGTAAATATGTTACTTAATTGATATTTTTTAACATCATGATGTTATCAATTAAGGCTTGTGAAAATGCCTTGTGGTTGTGTATGTTTTTGGAATGGTACTGTGTTGTACTGATGTTGCCAGCGTTTTGTTATTATTGTAAATTCTTTGCAATAATAACACTATTTAACATGTATATCTTAGTAAATGTGAAAATTACCAGATTGTTGGGGTGTGTTTAGTAATGCCAGTTAAAACTATAATGTGCCGCTATAATGCCGGGGCAAATTCAAGCTACTTTAGGAACGAAGTAAACTAGAAGTAGCATATTAAGTTTAATTCGGTATAATCTAGTGTCTGTCTATAAAGTCCAACTACTGAGTTGTTGCTCAAAATCCAGATCCTCGTATACGCTAGTATACTGCGGTTTGAATTTTTCACACGTCTTGTATTTAAACTTTATACTCCAAACATCCGACTTTATGGATAGGCACTAACCGGTGTATAGATACTTTTAATAATTCGAAGTGTTCAAAGTGATTTATTATGCACTAATTTTTCTTATAATATTATTTAATTCAGTAGGTATAACGGGTTTCTGAATAAATGATTTTACACCATAGGATAAACAAGAATCAATAATTTCGTTATTTATATCACCCGAAATTACTACAACAGGAATTTCAATCCATTCTTCTTCAAGTTCTTTTAAAATTTCGAATCCCGATTTATTTGGCATATGCAAATCCAATAGAATTAAATCAGGGTTTTCCGTAATTATTAATTTCCAGCCTTCTTGACCATCAATTGCTTCAATGATTTTGAAATCATACTTTCGAAGTAGATTCTTTAAAATTAATCTATAATCAGCAGCGTCGTCAATTATTAATATCTTCTTCATATTTTCTTTTAATTAGGTTATTCATGATTGTATTTTTATTACGGATATCTAAATGAATTGATGCTTTATGTTGATGTAAAGCTTAAAATAATAGATATATATGTAAAAAATGGTGCTTTAAGAAAAGAAGTGTTTAAATAAAAGTTAAGCTTTGAATGCCCGGTAATGAAGTGGTTTTGACTCTGTTGATTTCAATTAGCATAAGTTTTTATTGTTTGTGTTTTTAATGAAATTGGAATACCTGCAATTGATACTTAGTACTTGCACGAAAACTCAAGTGTCAGATAAGAAAGCTTCATTTCTGAGGCTTTCGAAGCTCGGAAAATGTGAGTTTACTGCCGTAAATGATCATTCTGAGAGTAAGAGTAACAGTCTGCCCCGATTATTTCGGGGAAATAAATGGAGTTTTCTTGCTAACACTACTTATGTATAAATTTTACTACATGTTCAAATCTGTATAATGAGTTAGTATTTAAATAGGTATGATGGGTAAAGTGTTAAAAAAAAGAACCAGTAGGGACTGGTAGGTATTATTTGTGTTTTTTTTCTTATTATTGCATGAGAATAAAGAAAAATTAACTATTTATTTAATCATTTAACAATTGGTGAAATAATCAATTGGCAACAGATGAAATATTAACTTTTTTATAACAATCTATTATTATGACAAAAATAAGTTCGTTAATCGAAAAAATTAATGGTGGAGACAATGCTTTTTTTAAGGGGTTGTATGGTGTTGATACAGCCGTACTTAAAGAACAAGCTGATCGTTACGTAAAATATATGAATGAGTTTAAAACTATTTATGGTAATGATGATGTTACATTATTGAGTTCTCCTGGTCGTACAGAAGTAGGAGGTAATCATACAGATCACCAATTAGGTAGAGTACTTGCCGGAGCTGTAAATCTTGATAATATAGCAGTTGCTGCACCCAATGGTACAAATACTGTTAAAATTACATCAGTTGGATTTGATCCTTTTGAAGTTGATCTTAGTAATTTAGAAATCACAGAATATAAGGTTACACCGGATAATTTAGTTAAAGCTATTGCTGCAGGAATTAAAGATTTGGGATTAACCATTGGAGGTTTTGATGCTGTAATTCATGGTTGTGTTCCTGAAGGATCAGGTTTAAGTTCTTCAGCTTCTTTTGAAGTGCTGATCGGAGCTATTTTTAGTAATTTATTTAATGATGGTAAATTAGATCCTGTTGATAATGCTAAAATTGGACAAAAAGCAGAGCACGCATGTAAAAAGTTTTGTGGTCTGATGGATCAAACAGCTTGTGCAGTTGGTGGTTTTATTACAATTGATTTTGAAAATCCTGCTAATCCAATTGTTAAGGCTTTAGATTTTGATTTTGCAAAAACAGGATACTCGCTAGTGATTACAAATACGGGTGGAAGTCATGGTGGCCTGGATGAAGAGTACAATGCACTACCAGGTGAAATGAAATCTGTTGCAAAAGAATTAGGACAAGATGTTCTTCGTCCATTATCGATGGATGATGTAGTAAAGGGTATTCCAAGTATCCGTGAAAAGGTTGGAGATCGTGCTTTATTGCGTTCTATTCACTTTCAGGCAGATAATTCACGCGTTGTTGATCAGGTTGAAGCATTAGAATCAGGAAAATTTGATAAATTTCTTGAGATGGTAATCGAATCAGGATTCAGTTCATATATGTATAACCAAAATATTTTTGTTGGAGGTGAAACCAAATATCAAAATGTAGCTTTAGCACTAGCTCTTAGTGATCTTATTCTTAAAGGTAAGGGGGCATGGCGAGTTCATGGTGGCGGATTTGCTGGTACTATTCAGGCTTTTGTACCAAATGACTTATTAGATACTTACATCTCTACTTTAGAATCTGTTTTTGGTGCAGGAAATTGTCATAAATTATTTATTAGAGCAAAGGGGTCTGTAAAAGTTGAATTATAGTAGATTTGGGAATAATCTGGTTTCAAACTAATTATCAGATTGAATTATAATATTATAAAGTAACTTATTAATTATTTTAATATGAGTAAGAATAAATATTTATTTCCATTGATAGTGATGGCAACATTGTTTTTTATGTTTGGTTTTATCACTACAATGAACAATTCAACGATTGCATTTTTTAAAGATGCGTTTGGTTTAAATGATGTTCAGAAACAGTTTCTGAATACATTTTTCTATGGAACTTATGCACTATCGATCCCTGTTGGTTTCTTAATTAATAAAATTGGATATCGTTTTTCCATTTTTACAGGTTTAGGATTAATTGCTTTGGGTTTCTTTGCCAGTATTCCTGGTGTTGCATTCGGTTATTATGGATTCCTGAGTGCAGTATCTATTTTTGCTGTTGGAGTAGTAATTCTTCAGGTAGCAGCTGCTCCATATGTAGTTGCATTAGGACCAAAAGAAAGTTCCGCAAGTCGTTTGACCTTAACTAATGCATTAAATTCAGTTGCTACTGTAATTGCACCTATTTTTGTTTCATTATTGTTGGTTGTTCCTGAGCTTGGTGAAGGAGAAACTTTAGAAAATTCAATTATTCAGGGTATTGTTAAATGGCCATATATCAGTATTGGATTAATAACCGTTGCTATACTAGTAATCATGTTCTTCCTGAAATTACCTAATATCAAAGAAGAGCAGGAAAAAGAAGAAGCAAATAGTAATGTTAAACATAAATCAAATGCCTTTAAATATACTCATGTTTGGTTGGGGTCACTAGCTATTTTTGTATATATGGGTATTGAAATTGGTATTCCGAGTTTCTTTGAGGATTTTGCTGCTAATAAAGGTATTACTGGAATTAACTCTGTTGATATGTTAAAATATTACTGGGGTGGATTAATGGTTGGTCGTGTCCTTGGTATCTTTATTCTTCAGAAGTTTAAAGCACGTACAATTCTAATATCATGTGCAATTGGTGGAGCAGCTATGTTAGCTGGAGCTATAATGCTTGATGGTAGCGTAGCAATGTGGATGTTCTTAGGAACTGGCTTATTCCACTCAATTATGTGGCCGGTAATTTATAGTTTAGCATTAGAAGATCTGGGACCTCATGCTGATGTGGCATCAGGAATTATTGCGACTTCAGTAATCGGAGCTGCTATTTTAATGCCGATTATGGGTGGTATTCAGACAATGGTCGGAGTTATTGCTGCTGTGAGTTGTTTATTTGTTTATTATTTATATTTGGTTTTCTTTGCAGCCAAAGGTTCAAAAATCAGATAATTACTTTTATATATATAATTCTAAAGCACCTGTTTTTTTAATAGGTGCTTTTTAAATATTTAGACTATGACAAAAGCTTCAGATTTATTTATACTTAAGAATAGCAACAATGTTGAAGTTTCTTTTATCGGACGAGGTGGTCAGATTACAGGTATTAAGGTTCCGGATGCTAAAGGGCATATCGCTGATGTAGTAGTTGGTTACGAAACCGTTGATGCAGCTTTAGCTGGAGATACTTATTTTGGTGCGATATGTGGCCGTTTTGCTAATCGTATTGTAAAAGGACAGTTTGAGCTTGATGGAAAAACATACCAACTAGAAGTAAATAACGGATCAAATCATTTGCATGGAGGTTCTGATGGTTTTAATATGCGGGTTTGGGATGTAGAGCCATATACTGACGATAGATTTGCTCAGGCATATAAATTATCACTGGTTAGCCCTGACGGTGACCAAAAATATCCTGGTGAGTTGACCGTTAGTGTGATTTATGGTTTGACTGAAGATAATGAGTTAGTAATTGATTATTCTGCAGAAACAACTAAACCAACAATTATCAACCTGACCAGTCATGCTTATTTTAATCTTAGAGGTGCAGGAACAGGATCCATTGAAAAGCATGAATTACAATTAAATGCATCAAAGTTCACGCCTATTGATGGAGAAATAGGAACAGTTACTGGAGAAATTGCAGAAGTAAAGGGTACTGCAATGGATTTTATTGATGGTAAAGCCATTGGAGAAGCTTGTAATTCGGATGATGCTCAAGTTAAACTAGTTGATGGAATTGATCATAACTTTGTTATCGAAGGATTTGATGGTTCTTTGAGGCTGGCAGCCAGATTATTTGATCCGGAAAGTGGCAGAGAAATGGAAGTTTATACCGATCAGCCTGGAGTTCAGGTTTATACAGGAAGTCATTTTGATAGTTCAGAAATCGGAAAACTTGGTGCTCCTATTGAGAAATGGGGGGGAGTTGCCCTGGAAACTCAAATATTTCCAGATTCTCCAAACAAAGAGAACTTCCCGAATGCAGTTCTTAAACCAGGAGAAACTTATAAACATACATGTGTGTATAAGTTTATTTAAGTAAGATATTTTATTTTATCATTTTATGAAAGAGCCATCCTGAATTTCAAGGAGGCTCTTCATTTTTTAATCTATTGAGTCTATATGTGATTTATATCAATTTCCTAATGATATAAGCGCTATAATTTTATTCTATTAATTTATACAGGTTACAAAATATCGTTGTAACTAAGGCTATGCCTCCATTTATTTCATGATTATTATTTCATTTGGCATAGCTCAGGCAAGCTTGGCTCTGCTCTCGTTTATCGCAATACTTTGCGTCTTGTATAAACGTAATATCTATAGAATTATTTAACAACAACTTCATAGTGAAATTGGTATTAACCTGAGCTCGCTAATTTTAATCGAACTCAGGTTATTAGATATATTTGCCGATGAATTTTAATGAATAAATTATAGCAGAACATATGAGATTATAGCTAATATAACTTCTTTTAATGCTTTTAGAATTGATAATTCAAATATCCTTAATTATTTTCGCTTAATAATTGTGAATTTATAATTGAAAAATCAAGTTTATTTATTAACATACACATTATTGATTTAGTTATGAAAATTAGAATAATTTTTGCATTTATGCTTTTATCGGGTGCCTTAATGGCACAGGTTGGAAAAGCTCCATTACCCAAAGGTGCCACCCAGTTAAACATGGGGCTTGGTTTTAATTCCGATGGACTTCCAATATATGCAGGTATTGATTTTGCTGTGCATAGGAATGTTACATTAGGACCACAAATAAATATCGTTTTTGACGATGATGCATCCATGTCTGTTTTAGCCAGAGGGGATTATCATTTTAATGAATTACTGGAAATACCAGGAGAATGGGATGTTTATGCCGGTGCAAATGCAGGAATAAATGTAAACGATGGGAGTACACTTCAATTGGGAATTCAGGTTGGTGGAAGATGGTACTGGAGTAATAAATGGGGACTTAATCTGGAGTTTGGCGGAGGAAATAATTTTGGAACAACATTAGGTGTAAGTATGAAGTTCTGATATCAATGAAGAAAGTATCATAAATGATCCCTGCTAAGTTTTTAGTGGGGATTTTTTTATTATTTAATTGTTACATTAATTAGTGTCAGCAAGGAAATCCATTTTTTCGTCACTCTTGCTCTCAGAATGATCATTTACGGCAGTAAACTCACATTTTCCGAGCTTTGAAAGTCTCAAAAATGAAGCTTTCTTATCTGCCACTTGAGCTTTCGTGCAAGTACTAAATAAGAAAAGAGTATTATTTTCAGATAGAATATTTCATTATAAAAGGGATAGTAAATGAAACGTAAAATAGGGTTAGCATTATCTGGTGGTGGTTTTAGAGCTGCTGCTTTTCATTTGGGCGTATTGAAAAAACTTAAGGAACTTGAAATACTTAATAAAGTTGATATTCTTTCTACCGTATCCGGAGGGTCAATTATAGGTGCTTTTTATGCTTTGAATAAAGATGATTTTGATTTGTTTGAAAAGAATTTAAGGATTGGATTAAAAAAGAGTATGTTGACATCTTCCTATTGTCTGGCTACAATAGAAGGACTTGTAATTCTATCAATTCCTTTACTTTTAGCCTATTGGGGTTGGTATTATTTGTTCTTCTATTTGCCAATTCTTGTTTTGTTTTTAAAGTTTCAGTTTAATGTTCTTCCGTTTAGTAAACTGATAGAAAAACGTTATCAAAAATTGTTTTATAAGCATTATAAGCTGAAGGATTTACCCGATAAACCTTTACTGGCCATTAATTCTACTAATGTTGAAACAGGACGTCCGTTTACTTTTTCTAAAGAAAAAATGGGAGACTCCATTTATGAATTTCCTGATACAGGTAAGAAAAAAATTACATTTAAACACGATAGCTTTCCTTTAAGCAGGGCAGTAATGGCCTCTTCTTGTGTGCCCTTTGCTTTTACTCCCATTAAAATAGATAAAAAGTATTTTAAAAATAGAAAACATTATAAGTGGATTGATCCAACATTAATTGATGGAGGAGTCTATGATAATCAAGGAGTTCATAAATTATCACACTTTGGTTCCACTTATGAGTGTGATTCAATAATTGTAAGTGATGCAGGAACCGGTTTTAAACCTATAACAAAAATGAATAATACTGTTATGCTATTAATGCAAACAAGTGAATTGTTTATGAACAGAATCAAGAATGTTCAGTTTATTAATAATGTAATTCTGAATAAATACTTAGGAAAGAAAAATGTTGCTTATCTATCTCTTGCATATGATACAGAATCATGTCTTGAATATTTTGCAGATTATGCTAAAGGAGATAAGTTATTAAACACAGTATTGCAATCACATGGATTAACAAAGAGCGATATAGCAATTATGAGTAAAAAAGAATTAATTCAATATATGAAAGAAAGGATTAATTTTTCGGCATTGGAGTCCGGGTTTCCAAATGAAGAAATGATTTCTGTAGCTCGTGCAGTTGGAACAAATTTAACGGCTTTAACAGACAATCAGATTGATGCACTGGTTTCTGTGGCAAGTGCATTAACGGAATTACAAGTTAAGTTGTATTGTCCTGAATTAATATAGGAGATCAGGAATTAATTTAAAAAATTAAAAATTTAAACACATTGAGTTATGATTAAATACCAGAATTTATCTGAGATTGAAAACAGGGGAAAGGTGGAACATCAGCTTTTGTCTCAGCGACTGGTTATAGGTGCACTCAGATTATTTGCTCCAACAAGTGCGACAACACTAAAACTTAAATTTTATGATAAGTTTTTCAATTATTTAAGAATTATCGCATTATATATAGTGTATAATAATGATGAGAAAAATTTATTACGGGAAATTCCTGAAAACAGAAATGAAAAAATACTTTTTGATTTCCTTATTCATTTTAACATAATAGAAACTGTATCATTAGGCTATAAGATACGGGAATGTATATCGATACAAAAGACTAATGATATTCGACTGCTTAAAAAAATGATTGAAGGCGAAAGATTTCAGAAATTTAACGGTAAGATATTGAATCAGTGGGCAAAAGATTTTTATTTTGTTCGTGAAATTATTCAAAAGTACAGGAATCCGGATTACAAATTTGAAAGGGTTTCAAATAAAATGGCATGGGAACGTTTAATGGTAAATGGTCAACTTGATTATGAAGTACGACTAAGTGAAACACTGTTCGAATTACATGCTTTAAAGACAGGCAAAAAAATTATCTCTCCATTTGATGAAAGTTATTATACAGAATCAGGTAGGAATGCATTTGAAAATTTTACCCGTAGAAAATTCATTAAAGTAATAAAGGATCTTACTAACCCAATCACAAAACCTAAATTTCTGGATATAGGGTGCGGTTACGGTAATTATATAAAGGCGGTTTCCGAATCGGATAAAGAAGCAATTATTCATGGGGTGGAAGTTCAAAAAAGTGTTTATAAAGAAGTGAAAACCACTTTTAAGAACAATGATAAGGTAGGTATCTATAATACAAATATTTTCGATTTTGATGAAGGAGTGAAATATGATATGGTATTATTGAATTATGTACTATTCTATTTTACATTAGAAGAAAAACAACAGCTGATTCAGAAAATTAAATCGATATTAGCACCCGGAGGTACAATATTAATCTGTCAGTACTATGCAGGAATTGAACCATTAAAATACAAATTGGCCAAACTACAGGGAGAATTAAATATCTCAAAAAAGATTGAGATGTTTGTTGGTAATAAAATTCTTTATGCGAATGCATTATGGAATCAGTCGGCAAGTACCTTTGCAGAAGCGGAAGATTGGTCGTTATTTAATGAGATACTTAGTGGCGAAGGTTTTAAGGTAGAATCAATAACTCATGCCGATAAGTTTTACTATTCACTGTTTGTTGCCATAAAAGCTATGGATTGATATTCATGATATTTCTATTTCATTTTAAAAAAGCGGTTAAAATAAAAAGGGAAGAGTAAAAACTCTTCCCTTATAAGTATTATATATCTTCCTCTCAAAATGTATTGTTACTAATGAAGAGTAAGTAGCTGATTAGTTTATAGGATCTGGACCATCTTCTTCATCTGTATTAACAACATCATTCGGATCAACAGGATCTATATTAGTGTCATAATCCGTATTGATTTTAGCTATAAAATTGTTTAAAGCATCAAAGAATCCAGATAATTCATCCTGAACAAAGGTTTTCATGGCTACAGGTGAATCATCTTTAAAAATCATTCTGAAATCCATATTGTAATCAGTATACGTATGTACTTGTTGATCCCAATCGGTGTAAGAATCAGTTTCAATAACTTTATAAGGCTCCATAGCGGCGATTAAAGTGTTATCTGTACCATATACTAAAACAAATTTTGCGTGCTCTTTTGCTAAAGCAACTAAGTTATCTGTTTCTTGTTCTCTAATGGCCTCAGGGTAATTTCCATATTGATCTTTATCTCCTTCGTGAGCAGCATCAAAAGCTTGTTCGCCATCAGCTAGTGCTTTAATATTAACTTCACCAACAGCCTTCAGATCCATAATTGTAATGTAAGCATTACCACTATTAATGATTTCTTCTACATCTGTTTCTGTCCAGGTTTCATAAGAATCATTTACTTCATAAGTATTGGCATCGATATTATCCTCACTCCAATCACCTTTTACCTCAGCACCAAAACCAATTAGTACTTTTTCGGCACGATTAAAGCTATAGGCGAAACTTGCATTTTGATATTGAGAATGCGTTAATTTCTGAACAAATGAAAACTCACCAATGGTTAACGTATTAACAAGAGAAGTAGGAGTTCCGTCACTCATAAAGCTTGCTGCTAAGTTGTATGACATGATTTCTGTACCATCATATTTTAGTTTGGCATTTAAACCTGTAGGAAATTCAATTGTTCCGGCAGGTAAATCAAAGTCACCTCTTGGTTCAGTTATTTCCATAACAGTAAAGTCACCGATCCATACTTCAGCAGTATTGGTTTGATCACCTTCTTTACCCGGGAATTTGAATACAATTGCATCTGCATTATCTTCTTTGTCAAATTCTCCGGTTACTGAATTATAAACATATGTTGCTGTTTGAGCAGCAAAAGAATCGCTTAAAGCTAACCCTTCTTCAGTAGCTGCTTTTAATAAGCTATATACTTCAGTTGTACTTTTTGATTCGTCAGATAAAATAAATGCACTTTGAAGTGGGATATTAAACTTACTTGAAGCTATAGCTGATTGTTCGTCTGAACCACCCATTCGATTCATCATTTCCATCATTACATCAATGGCCTCAGAATTTTCTAATAGGTCAATTTCATTTACTAATGCAACACCTGCATCCTCAACATCTTTTTTAGCTTCTTCCGCAGTTTTTTCAGAATAATCAGAAGTGAATGGATCTTCAGTGTCTATCTTTTTGTCATCTTTTGTACAGCTGGCAAATGATATTGCAAGCATAAATGCGAATAATAGATTCAATCTAAATAGTTTCATCATGTTTTTCGATTTTAGTGTGTTTAAATAATATTATTATTGAAGTTTATTTGATTTATAATTAACTGATTTATAAGATGTCCTGTCAACCTTTAAATTTCATATTGAGAATATTGAATACAAAAATCAGGTGGTTAAATATATCATGTTTTTATTACATAGCATTCTCAATACGAGCATACAACTAAAATAGTTCCGTTTTAAAACTATTTATTTATTAAATATACTTTTCCTTTTTATTATCATTGCGCTTTATAAATTCATAATAAGCACTTTTAACAGAAATACTGAATTTGTTTTTTGATATTTAAACCGTTACCAGAAAAATATAATATAAATGCTCCTTAAAACATATATATCAATCCTATTACTACTCTTTAATATGATACTGATTGCACAGGAAAATAGTGTCAAAATTTCCGGGAGTATTGTAGATATTGAAACTTTAGAGACTATCCCTTTTGTACATGTTGTAATAAAAGGAAATCAACAAGGAACCATATCTGATATAGATGGTAATTTTGAAATTGAAACAATCAATAGAAATGAAATCGTATTAGAGTTTTTTCATACCTCATATAAGCAAAAAACCGTAGTTGTAGAAGCATCTGAACCTCAAGGGGTAATAGTTCGATTAGAACCCCGGTTATTTCAAACAAAAGAGGTAATTGTAGTAGAGAATAATCAATCTTTTACAAAAGGCTACATCCCTGGTAAAATACAAATTAAACAACAGGATATATTAATTACCCCAACGGTTTTAGGTGAACCGGATTTAGTAAGAACACTACAGTTGCTTCCTGGCATACAGTCTGTTAATGAGGGGAATTCGGGTATATATGTACGAGGAGGATCACCGGGGCAAAATTATATAGTATTTGATGAAATTGAATTGATGAACCCTTCGCATCTAATGGGTATTTATTCAGTTTTTAATCCGCTGTTAGTTGATAGAGTAGAGTTTTTTAAAGGTAATGCTCCTATTCAGTATTCTTCCAGAATAGCATCTTCCATTATTGTTAACACAATAAGCTCACCTACTGGTGAGTATAATTGGAGTGGTAATGTTGGAAATATCACTTCTGATTTATGTTATCAAGGAAAATCAAAAAATGATAAGTGGAGTACTTCTGTGGGTTACAGAAGGAGTTATCTGGAAGCAATTCAATTATTAGCTAAGCAATTTATTAAGGAAGAAAATAATTATTTTACCAATAATAAGTTCAATTTCTATGATTTTAATGGTAAAATTAATTTCAGAAGTGGAGTAAATAATCTGAGTCTCTCATGGTATAAAGGAGAGGATGTGGTTAATTATTCTAATTCTGAAAAAGAGATAGAAATGAATAATAACTGGGGGAATGAAGGGGCTTCGCTGGTATGGAATATGTTGATTACTCCTGATTTTAGTATGAAAAATGTCATTTCCTATTCTGGTTATCGTTCGTCACTTCAAATCGGTTTGATAGATCAGGACTTAAATCTGGAATCGGACTATAAACATATTCAGTTTAAAAACGAATATCTTTATCATAGAAATAGTCACTTGATCCGGTGGGGGGTTCAATCTAAATACAGACGAATAGCTCCCCATGATATGGATGTATCTTTAAACACTAATGAAGGAAAATCATTTAATCTATATAAACATCTGGGGATTAAATTGTTTACCAGTGATCATTTTAATATATCCGATAAGTTAGATTTTTATTTGGGTATTGCCAATGAGTATTATAGGCACATAGACAAAAACACAAAAGGGTTTTCAGAAGATGTGAATTATCAAAAGTCGTTGAATAAAGATCGATTTCTATGGAACGGGGTATTCACATTTAATTATAACGTAACACCAACTTCCTCTATTAAAGGGTCATATAGTTATGTCTCTCAGGATATTCATTTAACATCAATAGCTTCAATGCCACTACCATCTGATATATGGATGCCTGCTACACAAAAAGTACCATCAGAATCAGGTCATCAATATACATTAGGATATTTCAAAGAAAATGATGATTTAGGTATTCAATATGGCATTGAGTCCTATGCCAAATGGCTTCAGGATCAACTTTTGTTAAATGTTAATATTTCTGGCGAAGAAATCACTGATTTTGAGGATAACTTTTTCCGGGGAGAAGGCAAGGCTTATGGTGCTGAAGTTTTTGTTAAAAAGAAAGGCAGTAAATTTAACGCAAATCTATCTTATACCTTAGGATGGGTTAAGCAAAAGTTTAATAGTATTAATGAAGGTAAATGGTATGATGCAAAATATGATCGGCGCCATGATTTAAATATTTTGTGCGCATATAAAGTAAATAATCAAATTGAAATTGCGGGAGTATTTATTTTTGCATCAGGGAATAAAGCTACTTTACCGGTTGGACGATACTGGCTAATGGGAAGTATTTCCAATGATTATGAGGGGGTTAATAATTATAGAATGCCTGTTTATCATCGACTGGACCTGTCTTTAAATTATCATTTGAAGTCAAAATTATTTAAAGAGTCCACATTGAACTTTTCATTGGTTAATGTATTAAACAGGAGTAATCCCTATTTTATTTATTATAGTATAAAAGAAGGCAAAGGGAAGTATGACTTGGATATTAAGGCGCACCAGGTTTCTTTATTTCCGATATTACCTTCATTAAGCTGGAATTTTAAGTTTTGAAAATGGATAAATTACTTTTAAGTATAATAATTTGTTTGCTAATAGTTGCTTGTACAAAAGAAATTGAAGTTGAGCAACCGGTTTATGAGCCAGAAATTGTTGTGGATGGATGGATTGAAAATAATAATTTCGCACATGTAATTTTAACACACAGTTCTCCTTTTATACAAGAATACGATTCAATGTCTATTCGTAATACTTTTTTAAACTATGCTAAGGTTACATTAAGTGATTCCAAAGGGAATACTGAAATATTAACACTGACTCGTAAAGATGAGTTTTTTCCACCCTTCGTATATAAATCCATTGAAATGAAAGGGGAGGTTGGTGTTCAGTATCATTTACTTATTGAGGCAGATGGCAAAATAGTTAAAAGTACCACCAGTATTCCGGATTTGCCTGTGATTAATAAAATATTACCTGTCTACCTTTCAGATACCACGATGCAAATAGATGTACAGATAGAAAATAGATATGCAGAACCAGAATTCTATTTTGCCGAGATAAAAGTAAAAGGGATTGATAGAAATTTTCACCCTTCATCTTTTCCATTATATAAATCGAATGGGGAAAGTAGTGATTTATCGGAATATAGAATATACAGAAGTGATCAGCCTGATCCTCTGGGACTTTATGAGAAAGATAGTTTGCGAATTATACCTGAATTTGAATTTTACCACACAGATACAGTTTTTCTTAAATTTTCAGCCATTGATTTAGAGGCATATAACCTGCTAATTGATATTAATTTAGATAATTTGAATAGTGGGAATCCTTTTTCATTTATCAATAAAAAAACAAATACAAATATCATTGGGGGCATTGGTCGCTGGACAGGTAAAGCAACAAATAATTATATCATATATAAGCAATAAAATCAAGTAGGTTTTATAGCGCTATTGTAAATACTACATAATCATTTTCTGATACAAGCTTAAAGTGTCTCAAGTCGATATTGTTGTTGTCAACTTTTCCGTCGTATTTTGAGACCTTCAGGGTTTATCTGTTGGCTCACCTTGATGCGGATATCGCAAATTGGCATCATCTCTTAGTCTGCCAATTAAGAGCATAGCTGCATTTGTTATCAGGTCAACATACGTACGTTTCGAAAACCAGGCATCAGCAACTAAAAATGGAGATAGCTCTTGTAATTGTGTTTTGCGCTCAGCAATAATATCAACATACCAGTTTGAAAGCGATTAATCCTTGTTGGTCATGGTCTGAACACCCTCTGAATGAAATGCTGTATGGTTATCAATATCAATTGCGTTCAAACCTCCGGTTTCAAGCCCTCATTTGGCACAACCAGACCAAGAGAAGCTGGATTCGGGTGTATGTTTGCCAGATTTGCTAATATATGAGGGATCAAAAGCAATAGCATATCAACCACTTTCCTGAAATAGCGATAATTCTTTGTTGAAAGTTAGAAAGTCAATTGGTTTTTCAAATTGTTGTCAATATATTTGTTCCCTTTCCTTACCAATGCCCACCAACTATAAAAAGTTAATATGCCCTTTTATGTGTAAAAACAGGATAAGGGTCTTTGTTACAAATTCTTTACTCCAGCTGTTACTATTTGATATTATCGATAACTCTCTATCTATGTGTGTTTTATAAATATTATTACCTTGACGGTTACCCTTAATGATGTTGTATAAATTTATCATTAAAGTATTGATTATTAAGGGTTTTAATAAATTGGTTGTTGATTTATTTTACTGATATTCAGTGTTTTATAACATACTTTAACGGACTATTGTAAGAATTATATATTATTAATATGAAGGTGGCCATTATTCAACAGGATATTGCGTGGGAAGATGCGGGCAAAAATAAAGTAGTTATAGAACAACTCTTTAGTGAAATGAATATGGAAGTAGATTTAGTAGTATTGCCAGAGATGTTTTTAACTGGTTTTTCAATGAACACAGCGAAAACGGCATGTTCAATCGAATCAGAAAATATTAAATGGTTAAAGAAACTATCATCAGAAAGAAATGTAGCTATTCTCGGAAGTCTTGCCATTGAAGATAAGCATCATATATACAATAGAGCCTTATTTATACATCCGGACGGGAAGCTGGATTTTTACGATAAGAAACATCTTTTTACAATGGGAGATGAAACACAATTTTTTAGTCCGGGAAATCAAAGAGTGATTATAAATTATAAAGGAGTTCGAATAATGCCACTTATTTGTTACGATCTTCGATTTCCGGTCTGGAGCAGAAATAATAATGAATATGACCTATTGGTATATATGGCCAACTGGCCTGAAGCGCGTAGGAATGTTTGGGATGTTTTGTTAAAAGCAAGAGCAATAGAAAACCAATGTTACGTTATAGGTGTTAATAGAGTAGGTAATGGAGGGGGTGTTCAATACAATGGAGGAACAGTATTTATTGATTTTAAAGGTGATGTGTCGGCTGATTTAAATGAGGTGAGTAACGCATTTGAAATAGTTAATGTGAATATTGAGGAACTTAATAAGTTTAGAGTGAAATTTCCGGTTTTATTGGATGCTGATTATTTTTATTATAATCAGTAATTGAATAAATAGTGGACATAAAAAGGCAATTCAAATGATATTTCAGGATATTAGTAAAGAATCAAATAAGTATCATACATGATTGTTGGAATTTAACAGGAAAAACATTAACTTTTTTTGAGTTAAATATTAAAATGATAATCTGAATAAATTAATGTTATTATCATTTAATTTATTTCGCGACCAATGAATCGTAAAATATCAAGTGAATAGTTGAGAATGAAGTTATATAGTAAATAATGAAACGAATAAGAAAAATTTAATTGCATTAAATTTTTATCTATCAGATAACTTATTTGATAAGAAATTGATTAATGAATTAAAGTTTTCTTAGGAGTTGCAAATGGTTAATAAAATAAAATGTAAT
Source organism: Marinilabiliaceae bacterium (assembly GCA_050296935.1). Classification (GTDB taxonomy): domain Bacteria; phylum Bacteroidota; class Bacteroidia; order Bacteroidales; family Marinilabiliaceae; genus Saccharicrinis. Next base: position 34,109 of record JBNKRV010000053.1, read on the forward strand.
CATATGAAAAATTTTAAGGTTAAAATTGATGATGAAAAAGCTGATTTTTTTAAGGAATTACTAAAAAATCTTGATTTCGTAAGCTTTGAAGAAGTGGATAGTTTTCATGAACCCAGAATTTATCCAGCTGCAGATTTTGAAATAAGATCTCCTCGGGATCCGATCTCCTCTTCCTATGATAAGTTAACACGTGGTTCGGAAGATTCACAGAAGAAAAATGTTAATGATCCATCAATAAGGAGGAAAAGTGCATTAGATGATATCCGAAGTGTAATTTCGAATATCGATAAATTAAGAGACAGGTCAAAATAAGTATTCTTGTTTATGAATAGGGCATAGAATTTGTTGTATGTATCACATAATTACGACATTAAATCTATAAAGCTATGAAAAACAAAGGAGTTGCTGTATATGCTATCATACTTATTTTTTTTGTATTGAGTGGGGCTTTAATTAATATTCAGGCTACCACTTTAAAATCAGCTACAGAAAAATTACAAGATAGCGTATACGTTAAAGTAGATAAGGTTCCTGTTTTCAAAAAGAAAAGAGGCAACCTTCAAAAGTATTTGTCAAAACATATTAATTATCCTATCGATGCACTTGCTAAAGAAATAGAAGGGAAAGTATTGGTTTCGTTTGTAATTAATACCGAAGGAGAATTAATAAATGCAAGAATTATAAGAGGCCTGCATCCAGGTGTTGATAAAGAGGCTTTAAAAGTGGTTTCGGAATTAAAGGATTGGAAGCCCGGAGAAGTCAATGGATCTCCGGTTTCAACTAAGGTTACTATACCAGTACATTTTTATATTTCAGATGAGAACAGGGAAATTGCTAAGCAATTAAAACCTTTTTATATAAATGATTCTCCTCCGCTATTTGTGATTGACAAAAGAAAGGTAACCGGATTAACAACACTTGAGTATTTTAATATAAAATCAATACGGGTGATTAAAGGTGCAAAAGCAGTGGAATTATATGGAGAAGAGGCCAAAAATGGAGTGCTGGTTGTTGAAACAAAAAATGGAACAGAACCCTTTTATCAGAGATATTAGTATCAGGAGTAAAAATATGTTTTTAGAATTTAAATCGCCATTGTCAGGTTAAATTAAAGGAGTCACCTTTCACAATCTTTTTTTGTTTATAGCCTACAGACTTTTCGTTTTGCCAATTGCTGCAAAACGAAACAAAAAAGGTGTTTCTGACATTAAAAACTTGAAAATCAAATAGCTACGCTAAAAGAAAAGAGCCCACTGCGTTTAAATAGCTTTTCTTTCATATGCTTTGCCATTTGATTTTTTTGTCGCTTTTACATGAAGGCGAAAAGCTACCCCAAACAGAGAATATCATCAAAAAAACTTAAGGTAATCCACTGGAGTTAAAAGGTCATATATATAGGAGCTTGCATCGATTTTATAATCTTTAAGGCTGTTGATTTTAGAAAAAATATAGCAGAAATATAAAGAAACAGAAACACGTGGATTTTCCGGATAAAAATTACGGCTGCATAAACTTTGTAAACATGGAAATTCATCCTTTGGAGCGATTAAATAAACGATCTGCTTCTCAGAATTTAATCACCATAGCTCAGCTATGCTTCAGAATTATATTGTATAACACTATTGTTCGGTAAATATTCGATTTTAATTATTTGTTAACCTTTGTCTTCGAGCCAGACAGGCTTTTACTTTTTCGCTACAGCTCGAAAAAGTAAACAAAAAGAGCCGCCGCTGACATGAAAAACCTAAAAATCAGTGTACTTCACTAAAAGAAAAGAACTCACTGCGTTCAAACAGCTTTTCTTTCTTAACGTTTCGTTTACTGATTTTTTTAACGCTTTTTCATGAAGGCGGAAATGCTACCCTGATATTTGAAAATACCTTATAACCCGTTAGAAATAAAGATTATGCTAAGGTTAAATAGTTTATACCGGACACTAATGATTGTATAACAATTGTTTCATTAAATCTGAGCTCTTTAATTTTAAGCAAACTGAGTTTTATAGAATGAGGACTTTTTTGTCAATGACTGAAAATGCAGAAAATAAGAGCAATGCAGGTGCAAAAACCTACTCATCAGTTTTAATGTTAAATATATTGATATTACAACAATAAATTTGGCAATGTACGATACGATGTGACCTTCCTTGTGAAGATGGTGAATTTCATGATACCCAAACAACTTGTTAAGATTTCTATTCATCTACTTGTGGTTTAAAAATTAAACCGCTAAAGTGGCCGGTTTTTATGTATTCATATCTGTGAAAAAATGCTGTATTATAATTTCATGAATAGAAGGAGTTGGAATGGCAGAAGATAAACTGTCAAAGCTATTTAAAATCCCCCAGAACATATTCACTAAAGGTATAAAATTAATAGGGTATATTATTAATTTCCAATACTATGTCTTGTTTTAAGGCTCTTTAATTCCATATTTTGTTGTGCTTTATCTATAGCACAACAACTTTCAAATACATCATGTTGTAGAAAGTAATGAGAGAATAATAAGTTTTAATATATGTAAGTATGAAATTATTTGTTACGTAACAAATTGAATGAAAAACTAATAAGTTTAATCAAGTGTGGTTGCACATTGGTCGCTATTATAAGTGCCTTTGTCAAATCTGATTTTTGACAGAGCCTTTTTCGTAGTAATTTATATATAAAGAAAAAGTAAAGCCTATGAACAGACCTAATAATTACCCCGAACGCAAATCACATACGGATTTCTTAATTGTCCTTTCAAGTGTGTTCTTTCTTGTTTTATCCTCATGCTTAACTCAGCGAAATGTGGAGTATATGCAGGGTAAAGAAGGTGATATTCAAGAGTTTAATGAAGTTGATTTTGAGGATTATAAGCTACGGGCTAAAGATGAATTATATATTCAGATCAGTAGCCTGGATGATCCTTCCGCACGAATATTTTCATCAGTAGGTAATCAACAGTTTGTGAACCTTGGAGTAATTCAACCTTATGGAGCTTCAATGATTTCATATTCTGTAGATAAAGAGGGGTATATCTTACTTCCCGTAATCGGAAAAATTTCAGTTCAAGGTAAAACCATAGAAGAAGTTAGAGAAGAGCTAACACTTACTGTAAGTAAAATACTTAGTCAGCCAATGGTGTCTGTAAAACTCGTAAATAGATATGTAACTGTATTAGGCGAAGTTAACCGTCCCGGACAGTATAATTATTTTCAGGATAAAGTCACCATTTTTGAAGCTGTAGGTTTAGCCGGTGATATTTCAAACTGGGGAAACCGGGATGAGGTAACTATTATTCGTAATGAAAACGGAAAGATTATACGTCTATTGGTTAATTTAAATGATACCAGACTATTGGCCTCTGACAAATTATATTTAAGACCAAATGATATTGTTTACGTAAAGCCCTTGAAAAAGAAATTCTGGGGACTAGAACAATTCCCTTATGATGTTCTGTTATCTGCAATTACTGCAGGAATACTACTTTATTCAGTTGTAAAATAGTGACAACCTAAATGTTTGAAATTATGGTATCAAACAATCATTCAATAAATAGTCGTGAAGAAAGTGATTTAAAGTCCTTTACTCAATTAATTGTAAGAAACTATAAGCTTTTTGCAATTTGCATTGGTGTTGCATTGGTGTTGGCATACATATCAGGTAAGCTGATGACACCTAAGTATCAGGTTTCATCTTCTCTGTTAATTACAGAAGAGAATAGAAGAAGTGACGGAGATAAGAATGAATATCTGCAAAGTAAATTATTTACTTCAAATCAAAATCTTCAGAATGAATTATGGCTGTTAAAGTCGATGCCAACGATTAATCAAGCTATAAGAAATTTGAATTTATCGGTTAGTTATTTTGAAAGAAAAGGATGGAGACAAAAAGATATTTATGGAAATAATCCGTTTGAGGTTAAATTATTGAAAAATCATATACAACCGATTAATGTAAGGTTTAATATCACTTATATTGATGATAAAAGCTTTATTATAGAGGCAAAAGGTAGAGGGGTATCCTTTGTTAATTTTAAAACCGGAGAAACTGAGTTTGTTAAGAATAAATGGCATTTCAGACGTAAAGGTAGGTTTGGTAATTTGTTGGAATATAAGGGGTTGGGTTTTGTTGTGGACTTAAATCCTGATTTAATAAAAGATTTTAAGAATAATAATAACTATAGTTTTTTATTAAGCGATTATTTAACACTGGGCAATGAAATAAAAAAGAATTTAGAGTTTCGAATTGTGGATAAACTGGCCACGGTGATTGAAATTAGCTACAAATCTTACTCTGTGAAAAAGGGAAAAGATATTCTTAACGAAATTATGAATGTTTATTCTACGCAGAATCTCGACAGAAAAAATCATACTGCCAGTGTTACTATAAAATATATAGAGAAACAATTGGACGAAATATCAGATTCTTTAAGTTTAACAGAGGAAAGTTTACAACGATTTCGCTCATCAAACTATTTATTAAACGTAAATCAACAAAATCAAAATATCTCATCGCAATATTTAGATTTACAAAATCAGTTGGCTGAGATAATGACCCGCAAGCGGTATTATGATTATGTAGCAGAATACCTGGAGAATAATGATGATTTTTCAAGTATGACTGTACCTGCATCAATGGGTATTCCTGATCAACTGCTGAATAATTTGATGTCGGAATTGATTACTTCACAAACAGAAAGATCTAATTTGGTTCGTAATAATCAGGAATACAATCCTTTAGTTCAGAAGCTTACCGTGAAGATTGAGAATATTAAAGAGACTATCCTGAAAAATATAACAGCAGTACGAAATACAGTTGATATCTCCATTGATGAGATGAATAAAAGGATACAAAAGTTACGGTACTCCATCAGTAATATGCCGCAAACTCAGCTTGAGTTAGGCGGACTTGAAAGAAAATATAAGTTAAATGATGCGATATACAATTACCTTCTGGAAAAACGTGCAGAAGCTAAAATTACATTGGCATCAAATATTCCCAATAGTATAATTATCAGTCCGGCTCAAATGGCAGGTCATAAACCAGTTTCACCTAATAATCAGCTTAACTACACCATTGCCTTATTGTTAGGTTTGGCATTCCCATTTGGTTACCTGATTTTGAAAAATGTATTCAATAATAAAATTGATGCTCAGGACGATATTTTCAGCTTAACAAAGGCACCTACTTATGGCAAAATAATGCACAATAAACACCTTTCACCAAATGGCTTATATGAATTGCCAAATACTATGGTTCAGGAATCTTTCCGTGCATTAAGAACCAATCTGGAGTTTCAATTTATGGACATTTCGCCCAAGGTGATTCTGGTAACATCGAGTATCGAAGGAGAAGGTAAATCATTTATCTCATGTAATCTGGCTTATAGTTATGCTCAATTAGGATTTAAAACAGTATTGATCAACTTTGATTTACGGAAGAAATCAGAATACTTCAGTAAAAATGAAAATGATATTAAGGGTATTTATTCCTGGTATACAGAAATGGCTAATCTGGATAGTATTGCCCAAAAGTCTCCATATGAAAATCTGGATTATATCCAGTCAGGTGATATATCTTCAGATCCTGCAAGAATAATGTCTAATAAAAATACAACTGAGCTGATTCGTCAACTCAAGAGTAAATACAACTGTATTATTCTTGATTCCTCTCCATTGGCTCAGGTTAGTGATGCATATTTACTAATGGATCATTCTGACATTAAAATTGTTGTTGCCAGATATAATTATTCTGTAAAAAGAGTAATTAGTCTTATAATGAAGGATTTACTGCAGAAGAATATTAAGAATATTGGTGTTGTGATGAATGATAATAGCATTTATAGTAATCAATATGGCTATGGATATGGCTATACTAAGCAAAATGGGAATGGATCATCAAGTGAGGTTAAAAAGAAAAGTAAATTAAAGAGTAAATTAATAGACAACGGATTACAAAGTATACAATAGTAATGGCGATTGATAAAAAATATTAGTTGAATTATTTAATGAAGATCATTGTAGGATTTCGACACCCATCGAAGATTATAGGTTTATTATCGTTAAGGTTTTTAATTTTTATTGTTAGTCATAAACTCTGTGTGATTGACCAGGCGAAGCCGTGATAAACATTTACCTATTTGAATCAAATAAAAAAATGTTAGCCTGAGTTCGATACAATATTTGGGAAATTGTTCTCAGATAATACCGAATAAAATTCAAAATGCCACTCCTGGTTCACTTTGTTCCTAAAGAAGCTTGAATTTAGCTCGGCATTATACCGGCGCATTATTGTTTTAAATGGGTATAACATGTATAAATTTTAAAATAAAGATATATGCTGAGAAGTTTATTGAATTTAATGTATTCATCGCTGGATAAATATAAATCAAAAGTTATTACCAATAGTGTTACATTAAAAGGATCAGGGCAGGAATTTACAAGAAGTACCTTCGTGCGTTTAGCTGATCGTTCAGATAAGAGAGACATAGTAATTGGCGACCATGCTATTATTTCAGGAACTCTTGTATCTGAAAACCATGGAAAGATTAATTTAGGCACTTATGTGTATTTAAGAGAGAACAGCACCATTGGCGCAGTAAACTCCATATCTATTGGAGATTATACTTCCATTGCTGATTTTGTGGTGATATTGGATAATAATAACCATCCGATTCATCCTGACGACAGGCAAATAAAAAGTAGTTCACCTAAAGGTTCCGATTATCGAAAATGGAGACATTCTGATTCTGCACCCATAATAATTGGCAGTAATGTTTGGATTGGTTCTTTCGCCAGAGTATGTAAAGGAGTGAAAATAGGTGACAACTCAATTGTTGCAGCTAATGCAGTTGTTACAAAAGATGTTCCGGCAAATGCTATTGTAGCCGGTAATCCGGCAAAAGTAGTAAAAACGGATATTGATAAAGTACCAAGAGTATTTAAATAGTACTTGCACGAAAACTCAAGTGGCAGATAATAGAGCTTCATTTTTGAGGCTTTCGAAGCCCGGAAAATTTGAGTTTACTACCGTAAATCATCTAACGGAAAAAAAACGGAGTTTTCTTGCTGACACTTAATACTTCCTGTCCATAAAGTCGGGTGTTTGGATTTTATAGACGAACAGTAAATAGATTAATAGCTAATATGGATAAAAAGAATAGTAACTCAAAAATTTCAGGCACGGCCAAACAAACCGCAGCTATTATGACAGGTAAGCTTATTGCACTTGCAGCAACATTTGCCATGCCTTTGTTCTTGACCCGGTTTTTAACCAAGTTTGAATTTGGAGTATACTCTCAATTTTATGTGTTGATTAATTTCTGTACAATTATTTTTAGTTTAGGCATACAATCTAATTTGTACTTCTTTTATCCCAAAGCAAAGAAAAAGGATCGGCAATCTTTAATAGTTCATACCATTTTATTACTGTTTATTTTCACCACAATTGCTATTGCTCTAATAAATATCCCGTTCATAAATAAATATCTGGTTGGTAAAGGTGACCTATCCAGCTACACATTGTATGTAAGTTTAGGAATATTATTTCTGTTACCATTAATCATTATTGAACCACTATATGTTGCAAAAGCAGATAACCTAACCAGCGTCTTATACCCACCTACCGTTATATTGCTGAAATTAGCCTTTGTAATTGGTTTTGCAGTTGTCTGGCATAGCTTGCATTCAGTAATGATGGGAATTATAGTTGCCGGGTTTACTTGTTTTGTTTTTGTAATGATTTATGCATTGAAAAACATAGACCTGAAGCAACTAAAAAGTATAATTAATATGGATCTGGCTAAAAAACAGTTAAAGTATAGCTGGCCATTTGGTATGGCTTTGGTTTTAAATACCTTGGCATTACAGTTTGATAAAATCATATGTATATCCTTTTTAGATCCGGCTTCATTTGCTACTTATTCTATCGTTTTTTATGGAATTCCGGGTGTTGAGCAGGTATATACTTCACTTTCTCAGGTGTACCTTATGAAAATGGCTGCCAAGCATCACGAAAACAAACCCAATAAAATTTCTGAAATATATAAGTCGCTTGTTACCAAAACCTATTCGTTTTCAATTCCTGCCATAATTGTTGTATCGTTATATGCCGAAAGAATTATCACATTGTTTTTTACCGATAAGTATCTGGATGCCGTTCCACTATTCAGAGTCTATATATTAATATTCCTGGTTTTTATGCTGGGAGCAGGTCTTATATTAAGGGCAACTGATAAAACAATACACTCCTTAAAAGCCTATTTTTTCAGCAGTTTAATAACATTACCATTAACTTACATTTTAATCAGATACTACGGAATCTGGGGTGGATTAACGAGTGCCATGATAAGTATTATTGCTCCAAAGTCTATACAATTACATATTGAAATGAAGCTAGTTAATAGCAACATCTTTAATTATTTTCCATGGCGAAAATTCTTTCGTATTGCTTTAATTTCATTGGTTTCTATAGTGCCATTTTTCTTTATTGAAAACTACTTTGAATATGGTGATGCAGTTGCTGCCATATTAGGTTTTATATATTTGGTAATTGTTTCTTTATTAGAAATCAAATTCGGGTTATTTGTATTTGAAGGAATTACAATCGGAGGATTAATAAATACAATCGGAGGAAGGTTCTCGGTATTGGCATTCATTAAAAAGTAGAAGCAGTTAGCTCACTAAATTATATGGATTAGAGTTTTAAGATCAGTTGAACTCAGTTAAAGTTATAATATTAAAATGATACAAACCCTGCAACGCATTAGTCTTTATATTTTTTTATTTTCATTGAATTTTGAAGTATGGGATCCATTTGAAACTGAGGGATACTTTTCCATATCAAGATTAACCGGAATTATATATTTTGTGGTATCCATTCCTGCCATTATAAATTATAAGACGAGTGAAAAAATCAAACCGATATTCAATACAATTATAGTATTCTTTTGTTATCTGCTATTTGTAAATGCCATTCACGCTGAATCTACAAAAGATAACATTCTGGATTTTACTATATTTCAGAATATTGTTCTTTTCTGGATTTTGATTAATCATGTAAGAACAGAACCGCTTGTTTTGGAAAAGGGATTAGTGTTTTTTTCTTTGGGAGCCGCCACATTAGCATTACTTTATTATTCCGGTATCGGAATTGAAGTAACCAACGATGGAAGAGTTTCAATATTTGGCGACAATCAGAATGCAATAGGTCAACGAATGTGTTTTGCTATTACTATAGTAACTTTAGCTGTTCTGCAAAACAGAGTCAATATTAATAAATCAAGATTTTTACTGCTTTTGATTATTCCTGTGTTATCAGGATTATTGGTTGCTACAGGGTCACGTTTATCAATATTATCACTAGCAATCGTATTTATTGCAGGATTAGTTTTATTTAAAACAAAAAGTCATTTAGCAAAAGGGGTTATTTTTCTGATAGGCCTGGTATGCTTTATTTTCTTGGTACAGTTAGCCTTGGAAAATGAGATGTTAAGAGAACGGTTTTTATCGAGCATACAAGAAGGAAACTTATCAGATAGAGATGTTATCTGGGAACATATTTTCCCCCTAATACAACAGAATCCAATATTTGGAGTAGGGCAGACCGGTTATACTGATTTTTGCTTTGATATTTTCGGAAGATATATGAGTCCTCACAATGTTATTTTAGAAATAGTCTGTTTCACAGGTGCAATGGGCTTATTTATATACTTCATTTTTTTGTATCAGATATTTACACAAGCCTACAAATTATACAAAGCAGAGGGTTTCTTATTACCCGTTTTATTATCGATTACGGTGATGGGAATATTATTAGGCAGTCATATACTTGAAGTAAAAATCGGATGGGTCATCCTGGCTTATATCGCCACCAGTTACCAACCTGCCTATCAACGCATAAAAGAAGATTCAAAAATAGAAGCAGACGAAAAAAATCAGGTTTATCCGGTATAAACACGATTTATAATATTCGTCTGTAAAGTTCAAGCACCCGACCTTAAGGACAGGCACAAATTTATTGCTTTTAGTAGAGTCAGGGAACGGTTCTAATTCCCTAGATGGTTATATAGAACCGTTCCAAGCCTGATTAATTCATGAATTTTCGTCATGAGACCTTCAAATGTCTGTCAGGTTTGGGCAACCGCAAGATTT